>NZ_QTSU01000002.1:600000-881517 GCF_003382365.1 Lysobacter silvisoli
CCGCTGATCTCCTCGCTGGCCGGCATCGCCAAGGACGCCGGCGGCCGCGCCCAGGTCTCGGCGGAACTGTCGCAGGTGATCAACCTGCCCACCGTGTCCGACGGCAGCGACGCCAACGCGCAGCTGCGCGGCGTGGGCCAGGAAGCGTGGAAGCTGCGCCCCAACGTCAAGATCGTGCAGGGCCGCAAGTTCGGCGCCGGCCTGCGCGAACTGATCGCCGGCCAGGGCGCGGCCAAGCAGTTCCGCGGCCTGGAAGTGGGCAAGCAGATCGAACTGGCCAACCAGCAGTGGACCGTGGTCGGCGTGTTCGCCGCCGGCGATTCGCACGACTCCGAACTGTGGGCCGACGGCGAAGTGCTGGCCTCCACCTACCAGCGCAGCTCGTTCCAGTCGGTGACGGTGAAGCTGGCCGGCAAGGACGGCTTCAAGCAGCTCAAGTCGGCCATGGCCGGCGATCCGCGGCTGAAACTGGACGTGCAGACCACCAGCGACTACTACGCCAAGCAGTCCGAAGGCCTGACCAAGCTGATCAAGATCCTGGGCACGGTGATCGGCACCATCATGGCCATCGGCGCGGTGTTCGGCGCGCTCAACACCATGTACGCCGCCGTCGCCGGCCGCGCGCGCGAGATCGCGACCCTGCGCGCGCTCGGCTTCCGCGGCCTGCCGGTGGTGGTGGCGGTGATGCTGGAAACCATGCTGCTGGCCCTGCTCGGCGGCCTGCTCGGCGCGGCGGTGGCCTGGCTGATCTTCAACGGCTACCAAGTGTCGACGCTGGGCAACAATTTCAGCCAGGTGGTGTTCCAGTTCAAGGTCTCGCCGGAGCTGCTGTGGACCGGCCTGAAGTGGGCGCTGGGCATCGGCCTGGTCGGCGGCCTGTTCCCCGCCTTGCGCGCGGCGCGGCTGCCGGTGACCACGGCGTTGCGCGCGGCCTGAGCGCAAACCCAACGCGGTATCGACGAGGCGCCGTTCGCGGCGCCTCGTTCGTTTCCGGGGTTCGCCGGCGCGGACTGGGCCGCGCGCTCAAACCGCCGCTGCCGCCGCCTGCCGCCGCGAACGCCACAAGCCTTCGCCGGCGAACACCAGCAGCCCCACCCAGATGAAGGCGAAACCGATCAGGCGCGCTTCGTCGAAAGGCTCGTGCAGGATCCACACGCCGATCAGCAGCTGCAGGGTCGGCGCGATGTACTGCATCAGCCCCACCACCGACAGCGGCACGCGCCGCACCGCGTAGGCGAAGCCGATCAGCGGCAGCGCCGTCAGCGCGCCGGCCAGCACCAGCAGCGCGTCGATGCCCAGGCCCCAGCCGCCCAGGAAGCCGCCCTGGCCGTGGTTTTCGCCCCACAGCAGCACCGCCAGCGCGGGCAGGAACAGGTACAGGCTTTCGATGCCCAAGCCGGTCACCGCCTCCACCGCGACCAGCTTGCGAATCAGGCCGTAGGTCGCGAACGACAAGGCCAGCGCGATCGCGATCCACGGCAGCTGCCCGTATTGCCAGGTCAGCCAGACCACGCCGGCGGCGGCAAGCACCACCGCCGTCCACTGCACGCGGTTCATGCGCTCGTGCAGCAGCAGCACGCCCAGCACCACGTTGACCAGCGGATTGATGAAATAGCCCAGGCTGGTTTCGACCACGTGGCCGGCATTGACCGCCCAAATGTACAGGCCCCAGTTGAACGCGATCAGGCAGCCGCTGAGCGCCAGCATCGCCGCCTTGCGCGGCTGCGCGAATACCTCGCGCAACCAAGCGAAGCCCTGCTTCCAGCACAGCCAGGCCGCGACCAGCACCGCGCTCCAGGCGATGCGGTGGCCGACGATCTGCAGCGAGGGGACGACCTTGAGCAGGTGCCAGTACAGCGGCATCAGCCCCCACAGCACGAACGAGGCCGCCGCGATCCACAGGCCGCGGCGGCTTTCGCTGGCCGCGTTCATGCCTGGGTCTCTTTGGCCGGCATCGGCATGGCCTTGGCCGCGCGCGCCTTGGCCAGGGTGATGATGACCACGCCGACCAGGATCACGCCCATCGCGCCCAGGTCGTGCGCGCTGAAGCGCTCGCCGGCCAGCAGCGCGCCGAACAGCACCGCGATCGGCGGATTGACGTAGGCGTAGCTGGTGGCCAGCGCCGGACGCACGTGATGCAGCAGCCAGATGTAGGCGGTGAAACCGAAGATCGAGCCGGCCACCACCAGGTAGGCCACCGCCGCGGTCGCCTCGAAGGTCGGCATCGCGCTCATGCGCTCGCCGGTGACCGCGGCCGCGCCCAGCATCCACACGCTGCCGGTCAGCATCTGCGCGCTGGCGGCCATGAACGGCGACGGCAGGTCCTGATCGCGGCTCCAGATCGAGCCCCAGGCCCAGGCGATCGGCGCCACGATCAGGCAGACCAGGCCCAGGGTCGAGCTGGACAGCGCGCTGCCGGCGTTGAGCCAGATCACGCCGAGGAAACCGATCACCAGGCCCACCCATTCGATCCGGCTGGGGTGACGGCCGCGCAGCATCGCGAACACGCCGGCGAACAGCGGCATCGACGCCACCGCGATCGCGGCCAGGCCCGAGCTGACCTCGGTCTCGGCCAGGTTCACCAGGCCGTTGGACAGCAGCACCATCCAGATCGACAGCAGCCACAGCGTGCGCCATTGCTTGCGCGTGGGCGGCGCGGTGCCGCGCCAGCGCAGCACGGCGTACATCAGCGCGCCGGCGATGAACATGCGGATGGCGCCGAGCAGGAACGGCGGATAGCTTTCCAGGGCGAAACGGATGGCCAGGTAGGTCGAACCCCACAGGATGTAGACCGAGGCCAGGGCGAAGGCGACCGCGATCGCGCCGGGGGCCAGTCTTGCTGCGGTGGGTGAGGCGGCGCTCATGAGGCGGGAGTTCCTTGGGGGAGGAAGGCGGAGGGGAAAGAAGCGAACAGCTAAGGACGTGCAGCGATGAAACCCGGATCAGTCGGGCAGGTGCAGGCACACCGCCGTGCGCCGGCTGCCCACGGCGCGGCGTACGGGATCGGAATAGGTGTCGACGACGGCGAAGCCGGCCTTGCGCATCATGCCAGCCGAGCCTGCGTTCTCTTCGTGCCGTTCGACATAGATCTCGCGCAGGCCGCGCAGGCGCAGCCGCGCGATCGCCTCCGCCAGCAGGCGCGCGCCCAGGCCGGCGCCGCGGTGTTCGCCGTGCACCACCACTTCGCCGATATGGCCGTGACGCGCGCGCTCGCGGCCCACCGGCTGGTAGCAGGCGAACTCGTCGCTGGCCTCGAAGGTGGCCACCGCCACCAGCGCGCCGGCGTGCTCGGCCACCACCGCCTGCAGGCCGGCGCCGATCCGCGCCAGATGCGCGCCCAGCTCGGGCTCGGGCAGGTAGTTCCAGGGGTTGGGGCCATGCGCGCGGATCAGGGCATGGACCGCGGCGATGTCCGCAGGCAGCGCCTCGCGCAGGCCGTAGCGCGAGGCGGCGGCATCGACGAGGGAGGGAGGGCTGGCGAAGCGCTGCATGCGGAGCATCGGCGTGACTGAGTCGATCAGCGTATGCCTGTGCCGAAACAGGTGCTTGAAAAAATGCCCGCCTAAACGCAAAAATTTTGCATGGCGCGTACACCCCTGGTATTGGACGAGTTGGACCACAAGCTGCTGGCGCTGCTGCAACGCGACGCCGAGGCCACGCTGACCGCGCTGGGCGACGCCGTGGGGCTGTCGCCCAGCGCGGTGCAGCGGCGCATCGGCCGCTACCGCAAGCACGGGCTGATGCGGCAGGTGGCGGTGCTGGATCCGATGGCGGTAGGCGCGACGCTGGCCGCGGTCTACGTGACCATGGAGCGCGAGTCGGCCGGCCGCCACGCCGCGTTCTACGCGCGCATGCGTGCGGCGCCGGAGGTGCAGCAGTGCTATGTGCTGGCGGGGCAATGGGATTACCTGGTGATCCTGGCCACCACGGGCGTGGCGCACTGCCGGCAGGTGGCCGAGCGGCTGTTCCTGGACGAGGGCACGATCAAGCGCTACGAAACCCATCTGGTGTTCGACGTGGTCAAGCATGGGCTGGTGCTGCCTACGCGCGACGGAGTGCGCGCCGGCCGACGGCGCTGAGGTCCGCTCGCATCCGCCGTCACGCCGCCGGCTCCCTGCCTCGGGGTAGGAACTGCGCAAGCTGCGACCGCGAATCCGCAGTTACGACCAAGCCCTCGGTCGGCGGGGGTCTGCTCTGGCGCCTTGGGGTAGGAGCGGCGTGAGCTGCGATCCGCTCCGAACTCGCGGAGGCCTGGCGCTGCCTGCTCCCAGCTTTGGGGTAGGAGCTGCGTGAGCTGCGACCGCGACCCCGGGATTACGGCGAACGCTCCGGTCTCTGCGGGATGTGCTTTCTGTAGGAGCGGCGTGAGCCGCGATCCGCTCCGAACTCGCGAAGGTGTGTGTGGTGTGTTGGTTAAAGCAACAGCAAAAGCTTCCGTCCGCAAGCGGCCGGGTCACTTTCTTTTGATAAGCGTCAAAAGAAAGTAACCAAAGAAAAACGCTTCGCCAGAGCTCCCTTGCGAGATCGGAGCGGGCGCAGGGATTTTTCGATGGCACATCCCTGTGCCAGCGAAAAACGGCGCACCTCCTGTGCGCCGCCCTCCGGGTCTTCTATTGGACGGCGAGTTCGGTGCCCGAGCGAGGATCAAAGGCATTCGCTGCGCTCACCCCCTCATCCTAACCCTCTCCCGCTAGCGGGAGAGGGGATGCATCCGACGCTGCTGCTTTTAGCCCCTCTCCCGCGTGCGGGGTGAGGGGCGGCGCTTGCGAGCCACTGGCTCGCGCTGCACCGAACGCCCGACCGCACTGCGGTCGGGCCGGGGTGCGGGTTGGGGTGAGGGCCGCTGCAAGCCCCTACGCCGCCCGCTCCCGCCGCAGCAACTGTTCCTTCAACGGCAAACCCCAGCGGTAGCCGCCCAGCGAGCCATCGCCGCGGACCACGCGGTGGCAAGGCACCACCACCGCCACGCGGTTGCCGGCGCAGGCGCGCGCCACGGCGCGGGCGCTGCCGGGGGCGCCGATGTGTTCGGCCACCTGCGCATAACTGCGGGTCTGGCCGGCGGGAATCTTCATCAGCGCGTCCCAGACCTTGCGCTGGAACGCGGTGCCCAGCAGGTCCACCGGCACCGACGGCGCCTGTCCGCCCAGGGCGTCGGCCACGGCGCGCAGGCGCGGGGCCAGGAATTCGTCGCGGCCGGCGTCCACGCGCTCCAGCTGCGCCTGCGGGAATTCGGCGCGCAGCTTGGCTTCCAGCGCGGCCGCGTCGCGGCCCAGTTCCACCATGCACACGCCGCGCTGCGTGGTCGCCACCAGGGCCAGGCCCAGCGGCGTCTGCGCCAGGCTCCAGCGGATCTGCTCGCCGGCGCCGCCGGCGCGGTAGCGCGCCGGGGTCATGCCCAGGCGCGCGGCGCCGCCCTCGTACACGCGCGAAGGCGAGCCGTAGCCGGCGTCGTAGAGCGCGGCGCTGACGTCGCTGCCTTCGCGCAGCGCCGACTTCAGCGTGCCCAGCTTGCGCTGGGCCAGGTACTCGGCCGGGCTCAGGCCGTAGCGCGCGGCGAAGCGGCGCTGCAGGTGCGAGGGGCTCAGGCCCACGGCGGCGGCCAGTTCGGCCAGGGTCGGCTCGCCGGCGTCGAGCAGCGCGCGCGCGCGATCCAGCTTGTCGGCGGGAACCAGAGCGGCGGGGGTGAGATCGCGGATCGGGGTCATGGCGTTCATGGCTGCAGACTAGGCCGGACGGCGCCGGCGCGATATCCGATTCTTGCGCCGCCCCGCCCCGCAAACGGCGAGGGCGCGCCCTTGCGGAACGCGCCCCCGTTCAACCTGCCGCAGACCCAGGCTCAGTCGGCCCAATGCCCCGGCTGGTTCGCCGTCGGCAGCACCTGCGCCGACAGCTGACGGTCTTCGTTGAGCAGGCGCACCGCGTCGGCCAGGATCGCGGCCGATTCGCGCAGCAGCGGGTCCGGACGCTTTTCCGCGGCCTTCTCGCGCGCCACTTCCTGGGCCAGGTTGCGCTCGCTGGACTGCAGGCCGTCGTCGCCGCTGTCGTCGGCCAGCGGATCCAGGTCCAGGCCCAGCTGCTTGCGCTCGGCCTGGCGCTGCTTGCGCTTGGCGTCGTCGCGGTCGCGCTCGGCGCGGCGCTCGGCCTCGTTCATGGTGATCGACTTCTTGGCGCGTTCGGCGCGGAACTCGGCCACGTCCTGCGACCACCACTGGAATTCCTTGTCCTTGGCCACGCGCGCGTCGTGCAGCGTGGACAGCTTGGGCAGCAGCGGCGCGAAGTTGCCGTAACGCACATGCGGCACCGCCGAAATCTTGGTCCACGGCAGCGCGTTGTCGTAGGTGCTCTCGCCGTACTCGGTGGCGTCCACCGAGGCCGGGAACGACAGGTCCGGCACCACGCCCTTGTTCTGAGTGGAGCCGCCGCTGACGCGGAAGAACTGGGCGATGGTCAGCTTGACCTGGCCGAAGCGCGGGCCTTCGTTGGCCGGCCAGCGGTCCAGGTCCAGCATGTTCTGCACGGTGCCCTTGCCGAAGGTGGTCTCGCCGATCACCAGGCCGCGGCCGTAGTCCTGGATGGCGCCGGCGAAGATCTCCGAGGCCGAAGCCGAACCGCGGTTGATCAGCACCGCCAGCGGGCCTTCCCAGGCGATGCCGGTGTCGTCGTCGCCGTTGACCTCGACGCGGCCGCCGGACTGACGCACCTGCACCACCGGGCCGCGGTCGATGAACAGACCGGTGAGTTCGATCGCCTCGTCCAGCGAACCGCCGCCGTTGTAGCGCAGGTCCAGCACCACGCCGTCGACCTTGTCGGCGCGCAGCTTGGTCAGCAGCTTGCTGACGTCGCGCGTGGCCGAGGCGTAGTCGTTGGCGTTGCGGCGGCGGCCCTCGAAGTCCTGGTAGAAACCCGGCAGCTTGATCACGCCGATGCGCTTGACCGGCGCGCCGTCGGCGGCCGGGATGGTGATGATTTCGGACTTGGCGGCCTGGTCTTCCAGGCGCACCTTGTCGCGCACCAGCACGATGCGGTTGGGCTTGCTGTCCAGACCGGCTTCGGCCGGCACCATGTCCAGGCGCACCTTGGTGCCCTTGGTGCCGCGGATCTTGGCGACCACATCGTCGATGCGCCAGCCGACCACGTCCTCCATCGGCCCGCTGTCGCCCTGGCCCACCGCCATCACCCGGTCGCCGGCCTTGACCTTGCCGGACTTGCTGGCCGGGCCGCCGGGCACGATCTCGCGGATCGCGACCACGTCGTCCTGCTTCTGCAGCACCGCGCCGATGCCTTCCAGCGACAGCGACATGGTCATGTTGAAGTTGTCGGCCGACTTGGGCGTGAAATAGTCGGTGTGCGGATCGATCGCGTTGGCGTAGCTGTTGACGAAGGTCTGGAACACATCCTCGCCCTTGAGCTCGGCGAAGCCCTTGGCCAGGTTCTGGTAACGCTTGTCCAGGGTCTTGCGGATGTCGTCGGGCTTCTTGCCGGCCAGCTTCAGGCGCAGCCAGTCGTTGCGCACCGACTGCCGCCACAGCGCGTCGAGCGCGGCGGTGTCGGCCGCCCACGGCGCCTTCTCGCGGTCGTACTCGAAGCGGTCGCTGCCGTCGAAGCTGAAGATGTCCTGCTTGAGCAGGCCGCGCGCGTAAGCCACGCGTTCGTCGACGCGCTGCTTGAAGGTGGCGAAGATCGTGTACGCCGGGGTCAGGTCGCCGCCCTTGATCGCATCGTCGAGCTGGGTCTTGTAGACGTCGAACTTGGCGATGTCCTGCGCGGTGAAGTATTGCTTGCCCGCGTCCAGCGATTCCAGATAGCGCTTGTGCATGTCGGCCGACAGCGCGTCGTCGAGCGCACGCGGGCGGTAGGCGTAACGGCTGTCGGACAGCACGCCGTAGACCAGCTTGGCCGCGGTGGATTGGTCGGCGGTGGGCGCGCTGGGCAGCGCGGCGGCCGCGCCGCCGGCGTCGGCGCGCGCGAGCAGCGCCAGCGGGGCGGTCAACAGAAAGGCGAACAGTGTGGTCTTGGCGGTCATCGCGGGGGTCTTCACGGCCGGGGTCGGCTGGCTATCGAGTATGGGAGCGAGCATGTGCTGGGCTTGGACCAGCCCACAGTGCCGAAAGTTGCCGTGCCTGTCACGCGCGGCGGCCACGGTTTCGGGCATCCGGGGGCGGATGTCGTTCAGCTTGGCGGCGACGGGCGTTAGCGGGGCGTTAGGGAGCGCCGCCGGCGCTTAGGGTGATGAACGCCGGGAGCCGCGAGTCGGGGTCGGAGCGGGCGCCCCGGATAGGGCTCAGGCCGCGGCGAAGCCCGCTTCGATGGCCTGGCGGTCGGCGTGGTAGGACGAGCGCACCAGCGGGCCGGAGGCGACGTGGGTGAAGCCCAGCGCCATGCCGTAGTCCTCCAGCGCCTTGAACTCCTCGGGCGTCCAGTAACGCAGCACCGGGTGGTGGTGCGGCGTGGGCTGCAGGTACTGGCCGATGGTGATCATGTCCACGTCGTGCGCGCGCAGGTCGCGCAAGGTGGCCTGCACCTGCTCCATGGTCTCGCCCAGGCCCAGCATGATGCCGGACTTGGTCGCCACCTGCGGGTGCTGGGCCTTGAACTTCTGCAGCAGGGTCAGCGACCACTGGTAGTCGGCGCCCGGACGCACGTTGGTGTACAGGTCCGGCACGGTCTCGACGTTGTGGTTGAACACGTCGGGCGGATGGGTGTTCAGGATCTCCAGCGCGCGCTCCATGCGGCCCTTGCCGCGGAAGTCGGGCGTGAGGATCTCGATCTTGGTGCGCGGGCTTTCGCTGCGCACCGCAGCGATGCAGTCGACGAAGTGCTGGGCACCGCCGTCACGCAGGTCGTCGCGGTCGACGCTGGTGATGACCACGTACTTCAGGCCCATGTCGGCGACGGTGCGGGCCAGGTTGGCCGGTTCGCTGGCGTCGGGCGGCTTGGGCCGGCCGTGGGCCACGTCGCAGAACGAGCAGCGCCGCGTGCAGACCTCGCCCAGGATCATGAAGGTCGCGGTGCCGTGGCTGAAGCACTCGTGGATGTTGGGGCAGCTGGCCTCTTCGCAGACCGTGACCAGGCGGTTCTCGCGCAGCTTGGCCTTGAGCTGGGCCACCGAGTTGCCCGAGGGAATGCGCACGCGGATCCAGGACGGCTTGCGCAGCACCGGCGCTTCGGCGAACTGCACCGGCGAACGGTTGATCTTGTCGCCGCCGAGCTGCTTGGCGCCCGGGGTCATGGTGTTGGACTGCAGCACCGCCGGCGCACCCGGCACCGGCGCGTCCGGCGCGCCGCCGCTGACGACCGTGAGCGGGATGGTCTTGGAGGCGGGATCGGTCATGGCGCTGGGTCGGCTCTTGTTGTTGGCCCCGGCCGCGCGGGCGGCCGGGAATCTGCGCTCAGAAGCGCATCGGCTCGGCGGCTTCCACCGTCAGGCCGAACTGGCGGGCCAGGTGTTCGACCAGGACCGGCTTGACCGCGTCCATGCCGGACGGGCCGCCCAAGTCTACCACCGAGGTCACCTGCAGCCCCTGGTAACCGCAGGGGTTGATGCGCTGGTACGGCGACAGATCCATGGCGATATTGAAGGCCAGACCGTGGAAGGTGCAGCCGCGGCGCACGCGGATGCCCAGGGCCATGACCTTGGCGCCGTTCACGTACACGCCGGGCGCGCCGTCGCGGCGCGCGCCCTCGATGTTCCAGTCGGCCAGGGTGTCGATCACCGCCTGCTCGATCCGGTCCACGTACTCGCGCACGCCGACCTTGAGCCGGCGCAGGTCCAGCAGCGGGTAGAGCACGATCTGGCCGGGGCCGTGGTAGGTCACCTGGCCGCCGCGGTCGACGTGGATCACCGGGATGTCGCCCGGCATCAGCACGTGCTCGTCCTTGCCGGCCTGGCCCAGGGTGAACACCGGATCGTGCTCGACCAGCCACAGCTCGTCGGGGGTATCGACGCCGCGGGCGTCGGTGAAGGCCTGCATGGCACGCCAGACCGGTTCGTAGGGCTGGCGGCCCAGATCGCGCAGTTGCGCGGCCGGCAGCGCGGGCGCAGCGCCCAGCACCGCCGCGACCGCGTCGATCACAGCGTCCACTTCACTTCCGGATGATCGCGCAGCACCTGGTGGGCGCGGTCGTACTGTTCGCGGCTTTCGGCGCGGAAGCTGATCCGCACCGAGACGTAGCGGCCGGTGCTGGAGTGTTTCCAGGTCACCGATTCGTGCAGCACCTCGATCCCGGCGTCCAGCAGCAGGGTCGGCAGGCGGGTTTCCAGGTCCTTTTCGGCCGCGCCCATGGCGGATAGCTCGAACGTGCCGGGAAACTGGAAACCGTGGTCGGGGTTGTCGGATTGGATGTCCATGGCCGAATTATGGGTCCGGGGGGCCCCGAACCCAAGCCGAACGGCCGTCCGGTGCGTTGCTGCGGTGGAACGAAGGTCGGCCGGCACGCGGCTTGCTACGCTGCTCGCAGCCCAGCCGGAGCCCCGCATGCAGCCCATCGACCAGGCCTACGCCGCCCCGAACAGCGTGGTGATACCGCCCGAGGCGCAGCGGCGGCCCAGCACGGCCTGGTGGCTGCAGTTCGCGCTGGTGGCGCTGGCGGCGGCGGTGACCTTGGGACTGCAGGTGTACAAGCAGACCCTGCTGCCCGCCAACACGCCGTTTTGGCCGTACCGGATGGCGGGTTTCATGGTGCCGCTGCTGCTGGCGCTGGGTGCGGCGGGCCTGTACGGCTATATCCGGGTGCAGCGGGTGGGGCCGCGCTGGCTGTGGGTGGTGTATCTCATCGCGATGTGGTTCGTGACCCTGATCATAGGCGGCATGCAGGGGTTCACCGCGCACAGCGCGCTGGCGGCCGAAGCGGCGGGCATTCGCGTTCCCGGCGCGGAGATCGGAATGAAGTCAGCGCTCACGTACGTCTTCCATCTGCTGTGCACCCTGTCGGTCTCGATCCCGCTGATGTTCGCGTTGAGCCGCTATATCTCGCGGTATCCGCAGCTGTGGGGGCGGCGGCCCTCACCCCAACCCCTCTCCCGCGAGCGGGAAAGGGGCTAAAGCAGCAGCGGCGTCGGATGCATCCCCTCTCCCGCCTGCGGGAGAGGGCTAGGGTGAGGGGATGAGCGCGCAGCGCGAATGCTCTTGATCCTCGCTCGGGCCCCGAACTCGCAGCCCGAATTGCAGACCCGGAGAGCCTGCCCCCGCGAAGGCGGGGGGCGGCGCACAGGAGGTGCGCCGTTTTTCGCTGGCACAGGGATGTGCCATCGAAAAATCCCGGCGCGCGCATCGCTCTCGCACGGGAGCTCTGGCGAAGCGTTTTTCTTTAGTAACCCGGCCGCTTGCGGACGGAAGCTGTTGTTGTTGCTTCGACCAACACACCCACACACCTTCGCGAGTTCGGAGCGGATCGCGGCTTACGCCGCTCCTACCCCAAGGCGTCAGAGCCGACCCCACGCCGACCGAGGGCTTGGTCGTAACTGCGGATTCGCGGTCGCAGCTTGCGCAGCTCCTACAGGGGTGAGCGCGGCTGTCGTCGCTGTTGGAGCTGGCAAAAAAACAAGGCCGGCGAACGCCGGCCTTGTCGTCTGTGCGCTGCGGTGCCGGATCACTCCGACTCCCACCACATCCAGAACTCGTCCCACAGGCGCTTGAAGAAGCCGCCCTCTTCCACCGCGCTCAACGCCACCAGCGGGCGCTGGGCGATGACCTTGCCGTCCAGCACCACCTTCACCGTGCCCAGCGCCTGGCCCTGCTTGATCGGGGCGACCAGGGTCTTGCTCACGTCCATGCTCGGCTTGAGCTGCGCGTACTTGCCGCGCGGCACCGTCACCAGCAGCGGCTCGGCCACGCCCAGCTGCACTTCGTCGGCGGTGCCCTTCCACACCTTCTGCTTGGCGATGACTTTGCGCGCGTCGTACAGGCGGTGGGTTTCGTAAAAGCGGAAGCCCCAGTTCAGCAGCGCCTGGCTGTCGACGGTGCGCTGGTCGTCGGAGGTGGAGCCCATGACCACCGAGATCAGGCGCTGGTCGCCGCGCTTGGCCGAGCCCATCAGGCAGTAGCCTGCGCCGGAATGGTGGCCGGTCTTGATGCCGTCGGCGGACGGGTCCAGCCACAGCAGGCGGTTGCGGTTGTTCTGGGTGATCGGCCCGACCGTGAGTTCCTTGATCTTGTTGTACGAGTACGCGACCGGGTAGTCGTGGATCAGCGCGCGGCCCAGCAGCGCCAGGTCGCGCGCGGTGGAGTAGTGGTTCTCCTGCGACAGGCCGTGCGGGTTCATGAAGTGGGTGTTCTTCATGCCGATGCGCGCGGCGTACTGGTTCATCAGCGAGGCGAACGCGTCCTCGCTGCCGGCCACGTGCTCGGCCAGGGCGATGGCGGCGTCGTTGCCCGACTGCACCACCATGCCTTTTTCCATCTCGATCAGCGGCGCGGTCTTGTTGACCGCGAAGCCGGAGTAGCTGCCGTCGGTGGCCGCGCCGCCCTTGCGCCAGGCGTTCTCGCTCATCATCACCAGGTCGGTGTCCTTGACCTTGCCGCCCTTCATTTCGGCGGCGATCACGTAGCTGGTCATGACCTTGGTGATGCTGGCCGGCTCGACCTTGGTGTCGATGTTCTCGCCCGCGAGCACGTTGCCGCTGGCCGCGTCCATCAGCACCCAGGCGCTGGCCTTGATCGCCGGCGGCGGCGGCACCGGCAGCGCGTCGCTGGCCGGCGGCAGGGCGGCGGCGGGCTTGGGAACGGGCGTCTGCGCCAGGACCAGGCCCGCGGTCGAGGTGACCAGGCAGGCGGCGAGCGCGGCGACCGCGGCGGCACGAGGGGTGAAGCGGGCTTTCATCGTTCAACTACTCCGGGGGGCCGGCGGTGCCGGCCAAGGCTGGGAATTCTGCGCCGTAAACGCCCTCCAGGGCACTTCGGCAGTGCCGGGAGCGGGCTCGCGCCCCTCCCGCCTGTCCACCGCGGCCGTGCCGGCCCGCGAGCGGGGCGCGGGACCTCCTGCCCCGCGCGGCTCCGGCGCGCGGCCGGAGCGGATGGCCTGCGGCCTCAGTCGCGTACGCGCTGGGGCTGGCCGAAACCCAGACCGACGATACGCGCGGCGAGTTCCGGCGCGCGCTCGGCCTGCAAGGGGCCCACGCGCAGGCGCCAGACCTTCTGGCCGTTGGCGTTGCCGTCCAGCAGGCGGGCGTCGCCGATGCCGGCGTCCTTGAGCATGCCCAGGGCGCGGTCGGCGTTGCTGCGTGCGCTGAAGCTGGCCACTTGCAGGGTCACGTCGCCATCGCGCGCGGCCGGGCTGCGCTCGATGGCTGCGGCGACCTCGGTGGCGGCCTTGGCCGGGCTGGGCGGCGGCGGCGCCTTGGCCGGCGCCGGCAGCGCGGCGGTGGCCTCGGCCTTGCGCTGCTGTTCCAGGGCGCGGCGCTCGGCACGGCTGAGCTTGCGCGCGGGCGCGGCGGCCGCGGGCGCGGCCTTGCCGGTGGCCACGCGGACCTGGCGCGCCTTCATCCAGGCCTCGAACTCGTCCGCGCTCATGGTCTTGCCGTTTTGCATCATGTCGAAGCGGTAATCCCCACCGGTGCCGGCCTTGGGCGCGGCCGCGGCGGACTTGGCCGCGACCGGCGCGGGCTTGCCGGTGGCCACGCGCACGCCCGGCGGCAGCTCGCCGGCCTGGGCGCTGGCGATGGGCATGGCCGAGACCAGGCGGTCCATGGCGCTGGGCGCAGTGTCGGCTTGCTTGGACTCGGTTGGCTTGGCCTCGGGCGGCTTCGGCGCGGCGGCCAGCACCGGCGGCGCGTCCTCGCCCGGGTGCAGCGCGCGCACTTCGACCCGGCCGGTGCCGCGCTGGGTGATGCCCAGCTTGACCGCGGCGGCGTAGCTGAGGTCGATCACGCGGCCGTCGTGGAAGGGGCCGCGGTCGTTGACCCGCACCACCACCGACTTGCCGTTGTCCAGGTTGGTGACCCGGGCGAAGCTGGGCAGCGGCAGCGACTTGTGCGCGGCGGTGAAGGCGTACATGTCGTACACCTCCAGGTTGGAGGTGCGGCGGCCGTGGAACTTCTGGCCGTAGTACGAGGCGGTGCCGGTTTCCACGTAGTCGTCGTGGTTGTCGAGCACGCGGTAGGTCTTGCCCAGCACGCTGTAGGGCGAGCGGTTGCCGAAGCGCGAGCGCGGTTCGGCGACCACGTCCGGCTCGGGGATCGCGTCGACGTTGGGCACGTAGTCCGGCGTGCTGTCGCGCACGCCCGGCGCGTACAGGCCGCCGGCGGTGTAGTTGCCGCGCTTGCTGGCGTCTTCCTGCGCCGGCGCGTACGGCGATTTCTTGCGCCCGCCGGCCGTGGGCAGGCCGCTGGAGTGCACGCGATCGCGGTCGGGCAAGGCCACCGATTCGGAAGCGGGTTTCCTGGGGGCCGAAGCGCAGGCCGCCAGGGCCAGGGGCAGGATCGCGGCGATCAGCCGCTTCATGCCGGGGGCTGTCCGGTGCTGGTGGCGGTGAGCGGATTCTCGCGTCCGGCGATCGCCTCGGACAGCTGGTACACCGCCATCGCGTAGTGCGCGGAGATGTTGTAGCGGGTGATCGCGTAGAAGTTGCGGAAACCCAGCCAGTACTCGCGGCCGGACACGCCGTCCAGGTTCAGCAGGGTGGCCGTTTCGGTCGGCGCCACGTTCGCCAGCGGGCGGTAGCCGCGCGTGGCCAGGTCGCTGAGCGGAATGTTCGGCTCCAGGCCTTCGGGCTTGAAGTCCTGGGCGCTGGCGTCGCGGTTGGCGCGCACCACGATCGGGCCGCCGCGCACCCAACCGCCCTTCTTGACGAAGTAGTTGGCGACCGAGGCGAACACGTCGTCGAGGTTGTTGAACAGGTCGCGCTTGCCGTCGCCGTCGCCGTCCACCGCGTACTGGCGGTAGCTGGAGGGCATGAACTGACCCCAGCCCATCGCGCCGGCGTAGCTGCCGGTCAGGCCGGCCACGTCCATGCCGGTTTCCTTGCCCATGGCGAACAGCTGGGCCAGTTCGTCGCGGAAGAAGGCCTCGCGGCGGTTCTCGCGTTCGGCCTTGGCCGGATCGCCGGTGCGCGGGTAGGCGAAGGCCAGGGTGTAGAGGGCGTCGATCACCGGATAGCTGCCGGTGTTGCCGCCGTAGCTGGTTTCCACGCCCAGGATCGAGACGATGACCTCGGCCGGCACGCCGGTCTGCGCTTCCACCCGTGCCAGGCGCTCGCGGTGCTGGGCCAGGAAGGCGCGGCCGCCGTCGATGCGTTTCTGGGTGATGAAGATGGGGCGGTAGTCGCGCCAGGGCTTGGCCTCGGCCGGCCGCGACATGGCCGCGACGATGCCCTCGCGGATCTGCGCCCGCGCCAGCACCGATTCGATATAGGCCGGGTCGATGGCGTACTTGGCCGCGGTGTCGCGCACGAACGCGGCGCGCGCCTGCTCCAACGGCATCGGCACCACCGGGGGCGGCAGGTGCGCGAGCGGGTCGGGCTTGGCCGCGGGCGCGGCCGGCGGCGGCGTCGCAGGCGTGGGCTGGGTCGCGACGGTGGGCGGCGGCGCCTGAGTGGCGCACGCGGCCAGCGCGAGCGTGAGTGCGCTGATTACGGCGCGGGCGAGTACGTGGCGTCGGATCATCGACGCGAGGGTAGCACGCGAATTCCGCATGAGAGCGCGAATTCAGCTTGTTTGGCGGGGGTAGTCAGGTTTTGTTGTTTATTGGACGCGGCCCGCAAACTGCCGCCGCTTTTGGCTTCCCCCTTGGGAAAAGGGGGATTGAGGGGAATTTGCTTTTCGCCGGAAGCAACGGCAAGAGCAAATCCCCCTAGCCCCCCTTTTTCAAAGGGGGAAACTGTTTCAAGGGAGCGGTTAGCGGCCGCCGTGCACCGGCCGGTGCGCGCGCACCGCCATCACCACGCCCAGGCCGGCCAGCAGCGATACCGCCGAGGTGCCGCCGTAGCTCAGCAGCGGCATGGGCACGCCCACCACCGGCAGCAGGCCGGCGATCATGCCGCCGTTGACGATCACGTAGACGAAGAACGCCAGGCCCAGCGCGCCGGCGATCAGGCGCGAATAGCCGTCGCGCGCCTCGGCCGCGATCCACAGGCAGCGCCCGACCACGAACAGGTACAGCGCCAGCACCACGGCCACGCCCAGCCAGCCGAACTCCTCGCTGAGCACGGCGAAGATGAAGTCGGTGGTGTGTTCGGGCAGGTAGTTCAGGTGCGACTGCGAGCCCTGCAGCCAGCCCTTGCCGGTCAGGCCGCCGGCGCCGATGGCGATCTTGGACTGGATGATGTTCCAGCCCGTGCCCAGCGGATCGGACTCGGGGTTGAGGAAAGTCAGGATGCGGTCCTTCTGGTACGGCCGCAGCAGCCAGAACCAGGCCACCGGCGCGACCGCGGCCACGCCGCCGAAGGCCGCGCCGAACCACCACCACGGCAACCCCGCCAGGTACAGCGCGAACGCGCCGCTGATGCCCACCAGCATGGCGGTGCCGAAGTCCGGCTGCAGCAGGATCAGCAGGGTCGGCACGGCGATGATCACGCCCGCCACCAGCACCGACAGGAACTTGGGCGGCAGCGCGCGGCGGTTGAGGTACCAGGCCACCATCATCGGCAGGCTGAGCTTGAGCAGCTCGGCCGGCTGGAAATAGAACACCTTCAGGTCGATCCAGTGGCGGCCGTGCTTGCCGGTGCCGATCAGCAGCACCAGCAGCAGCGGCAGCAGCGACACGCCGTAGACCATCGGGGTCCAGTTGCGCAGCTGCGAGGCCGGCATGCGCGACAGCGCCCACATCGCCACCAGGCCCACGCCGAAGCGCGAGCCCTGCGCCAGCACCATGCGCATGGAGTGGTCGCCGGCGCTGTACAGCACGGCCAGGCCGATCGCCATCAGCGCCAGCAGCGCGCCCAGCAGCGGCAGGTCGACGGTGCGCAGCGCGCGCACGACCAGGTCGAACAGCCAACGCAGGATCTGCCTCACCGGCGCGGCTCCGCCTGTGCGGGTGCGGCGGCCGGCGCGCGCGGCGGCGCGCCTGCGGGCGCGCGCACGGCGTTGGCGTTGGGCGCGTTGGCGTGACCCTTGGCCGCCTCGCGCGCCAGCGCTTCGCGGCTGAGCGCGCCCACGGCAAAGGCCGGCGATACCGGCGCCGGGGTGTTGGCCGCCACGCCCTCGCCCGCCGGCGCCAGCGCGGCGGCGACCGGCGCAGCCAGCGGCGCGATCGCGTCGCCGTGCGCGGGGTCCGGTTCGGATTTGGGATCCGGCTCGGGCATCTTGCCCAGCAGCCAGGCATCGAAAATCTTGCGCGCGATCGGGCCGGCCGAACTGGCGCCGTAACCGCCGTGCTCGACCACCACCGCCACCGCGATGGTCGGGTTCTCGGCCGGCGCGTAGCCCACGAACAGCGCCTGATGGCGCAGGTGGTAGGGCAGCGAATGCGGGTTGAGGCTGACGTTGCCGCGGCGGCTGATCTTCTGCGCGGTGCCGGTCTTGCCGGCGCTGACGTAGGGCGCGCCGCGCACCAGGCTGGCGCCGGTGCCGCCGGGCAGCATGGTCTGCATCATCCCTTCCTGCACCGCGCGCAGGTGCGCGGCGTTGTCGGTGATGCGGGTGGGCACGGGCTGGGCCACCTGCGCCCACGGCGCCTCGTAGCCGTCGCGGCGCTCGCGCACCAGGTGCAGGCGGCGCAGGTCGCCGCCGTTGGCGATGGCCGCGGTGCCGCGCACCAGCTGCAGCGCGGTGGCGATCCAATAGCCCTGGCCGATGCCGGCGATCACCGTCTCGCCCGGGTACCAGCCTTCCTTCTTGTTGCGCTTGGCCTTCCACGCCGGCGACGGCACCACGCCGGAATTCTCGCCGGCCAGGTCGATGCCGGTGGGCGCGCCGAAGCCGTACTTGCGCATGTACTGCTCGAAGCGGCCGATGCCCATCTCGTAGGCCAGCTTGTAGTAGTAGTAATTCACCGACTGCGAGATCGACTTGCGCAGGTCGGTCCAGCCGGCGCCGCCGTGGGCGTCGCGGTAGCCGCGCTTCTGCCCGGGAATATGGAACTCGCCGGTGGAGAACACCTTGTCCTCGGGCGTGCGCAGGCCGCTGTCCAGGCCGGCCAGGCCGATCAGCGGCTTCACCGTCGAACCCGGCGGGCCGCCGCCGAGCACGTTGCGGTTGAACATCGGCCGCGAGGGGTTGTCCATCAGCGCGCGGTAGTCGGCGTTGGAGATGCCGTTGACGAACAGGTTGGTGTCGTAGCCCGGCAGGCTGACCATGGCCAGCACCTCGCCGGTGCGCGGGTCCACCGCCACCGCCGAGCCGTCGAAATCGCCGAACGCGGCCACCATCGCGCGCTGCAGGTCCAGGTCGATGCTCAGGCGCAGGTCGGCGCCCGGTTGCGCCGGCACGTGGCCCACCTGCCCCATCGGCCGGCCGTCCACGTTGGTCTCGATCTTCTCGTAGCCGACCTTGCCGCGCAGCGCCTGTTCGTAATAGCGCTCGATGCCGGTCTTGCCGGTATGGGTCAGGGCGGCGTTGCCCTCGCCCATGGTTTCCAGGTCCTTGCTGTCGATGCGGCCGACGTAGCCGATCACGTGCGAGAACAGTTCGCCGTAGGGGTAGCGGCGGTTGAGGTAGGACACCAGCTCCACGCCCGGGTAGCGCCAGCGGTCCACCGAGAAGCGCGCGGCCTCCTCGTCGCTCACGCGCAGCTTCAGGGTGATGGGCTTGAAGCCGCGCGAGGCCTTGCGCTCGTTCTCGTAGCGCTGGATGTCCTCGGGCGAGAGCGCGATCAGCTGCGACAGCGCCGGCAGCCAGGTCTCGGTCTTGCCGGCCTCGCTGGGGGTCACGTCGATGCGGAACGCGGGCACGTTGTCGGCCAGGATCCGGCCCTTGCGGTCGTAGATCAGGCCGCGCCCGGGCACCACCGGCCGCAGCTTGATGCGGTTGGCCTCCGAGCGGGTCACGTAATCGGCGTGCTGCAGCACCTGCAGCCGGTAGTACCAGAAGCCCAGGCCGAGCACGCCCAGCACCACGAAGGCGAAGGCCAGCGCGGCGCGGGCGCGGAACTGCTCGGCCTCGGCGGCCGGATTCTTCAGGATGCGGCGGCGCGGGCCCATGCTCAGCGCCTCCGCCAGCTACCCAGGCGCAAGGCGTCGAGCAGCAGGAAGATCGGCGGCCACAGCAGCAGGCCCGACACCGGCGCCAGCCAGAACGAGGCCGGCAGGGTCGGCTCGCCCAGGGCCACGTGGATGGCGGCGGTGACGATGCGGTCGTTGAGCATCAGGCCGCCGACCCACAGCGCCTGCTGCCACAAGGGGAAGAAGCGCAGCCGCGCGCGGAAGCGCTGCAGGATGAAGCTCATCACCACCAGGCGCAGCGCCTGCTCGCCGAACAGGCCGCCGTAGACCAGGTCGCCGACCAGGCCGACGATGAAGGCGAAGCCCAGGCCGGCGCGGTCGGGCTCCTCGATCACCCAGTAGGCCAGCACCAGCGCCAGCCAGTACGGGCGCAGCGGCTGCAGCGCCGCCGGCAGCGGCAGCAGGCCCAGCAGCAGCGCGGCCAGCAGGCTGACCGGCAACACCCAATGTTGGCGGGTGCGGGTCATCGGCGTGGCTCGGTGGCGGTGGACGGGGTCGCGCGCGCGGGCGACGCCGGCGGATTTGCGGCGGGCGCGCTGGTAGCGGGCGTGTTCGTTGCGGGTGTGTTCGCGACGGGTGCGTTCGTCGCGGTCGCGGCGCCGGGCACGCCGGTCGCGGCGGCCGAATCGGTCGGCGCCTGGGTGGTATCGAATTCCTCGGTGTTCACCGGCGGCGGCATCGACAGCAGCACCAGCACCTCGCGGCCGCGGTCCAGCTGCGCGGCCGGGGTCACGTCGCCGACCAGGAAGGCGCGGCTGTCGTCGGGCCGCAGCGCGGCGATGGTGCCGACCGGGAAACCCGGCGGGAAGCGTCCGCCCAGGCCCGAGGTCACCAGCTGGTCGCCGACCTTGACGTCGCTGGACAGCGGCACGCTGGCCAGGCGCAGCACGTCGCTGCGGCCGTCGCCGTAGACCACCAGGCGCGCGCCGTTGCGCGCCACCGCCACCGGCACCGCATGCGAGGGGTCGGTGATCAACAGCACGTTGGCGTGCAACGGGGTCACGCCGATGATCTGGCCGAGCAGGCCGCCGGCGTCGATCACGCTCTGGCCGGTGCGCACGCGGTCGCGGCTGCCGGCGTCCAGCACCAGGCGCTGGGTGGTGGGGTCCAGGTCGATGTCCAGGATCGGCGCCAGCACCGCGTCCAGGTTGCCGCGCTGGGCGGTCTCGAGCAGGCCGCGCAGACGCACGTTGTCGGCGGCCACGGTCTGCATGCGCGCCATGCGCGCCTGATTCACCAGCAGTTCGTTGCGCAGGCGGCGGTTGTCTTCGGTCAACTGCGCCAGGGTGCCGGCGTCGTCGGAGATGCGCTCCACCAGCCGCCCGGGCCAGCCGGCCACCGCCCACAGCGGCGCCACCACCGTGGCCGCCTGCTGGCGCGCGCGGTGCAGCCAGCCGCCGCGGTGGTCGAGCACGATCAGCACCACCGCCAGCGCCAGGTAGGCCAGCAGCCGCAAGGTGCCGGCGACATCGCCTAGACGGGCGGCGGTGGGTGGGCCGGCGTAAGAGGGCATTGAGGCCGGGAGTCGGGGTGTAAAAGGTTGTCAGCACCGCGCGAAGCAGCCAGCTGCATCGCGCGCCTTGCCGCCGGCAGCGCCCGCGGGTGTTGCGGAAACCGGGACGGCGCGCCAGCGGCCGCCGCCCCAGGCAGCGCGCCTTATTCCGGCGCGAAGAACTCGTTGCCGTGCATGTCCACCAGCTCCAGCGCGCGGCCGCCGCCACGGGCCACGCAGGTCAGCGGGTCGTCGGCCACCTGCACGTGCAGGCCGGTTTCCTCGCTGATCAGGCGGTCCAGGTCGCGCAGCAGGGCGCCGCCGCCGGTGAGCACGATGCCGCGCTCGGCGACGTCGGCGCACAGTTCCGGCGGGGTCTGCTCCAGCGCCAGCTTGATCGCCGAGACGATGCCGGCCAGCGGCTCGCGCAGCGCTTCCAGCACTTCGTTGGAGTTGATCATGATCATCTTCGGCACGCCCTCGGCGAGGTTGCGGCCGGAGACCTCGATCGACATCGCCTTCTGCTGCGGATAGGCGCAGCCGATGTCGAGCTTGATCCGCTCGGCGGTGGCTTCGCCGATCAGGGTGCCGTAGGTGCGGCGCACGTAGTTGATGATCGCCTCGTCGAAGCGGTCGCCGCCGATGCGCACCGAAGCCGAGTAAACGATGCCGTTGAGTGCGATCACCGCCACCTCGGTGGTGCCACCGCCCACGTCCACCACCATCGAGCCGCGCGCCTCGGTCACCGGCATGCCGGCGCCGATCGCCGCGGCCATCGGTTCCTCGATCAGGTAGACCTCGCGCGCGCCGGCCTCTTCGGCCGATTCCTTGATCGCGCGGCGCTCGACCTGGGTCGAGCCGCAGGGCACGCACACCAGCACGCGCGGGCTCGGGCGCAGGAAGCGCGATTTGTGCACCTTGCGGATGAAGTGCTTGAGCATTTCTTCCGTATAGGTGAAGTCGGCGATCACGCCGTCCTTCATCGGCCGGATCGTGGTGATGTGGCCCGGGGTGCGGCCCAGCATCTGCTTGGCCTCGCCACCGACCGCCGCCACCGTGCGGTTGCCGCCGATCACGCGGTCCTGGCGCACCGCGACCACCGAAGGTTCGTTCAGGACTATCCCTTGTCCGCGCACATAAATGAGGGTGTTGGCCGTGCCCAGGTCGATGGACAGGTCGTTGGAAAACATGCCGCGAAACTTCTTGAACATCGGGGGATAGGCCGTCAAAAGGGAGGCGCGAAGGGGTTCGCTAGCCTAACAACCGCCCCCCCACCGGGCAAGGAAAAACAACGCTTTCCGACGCTTTCCGCCGTTCAGGGGCAGCTTCCCCGGCCGCCGCCCGGCCGGCCCGGACCGGGCCCTCGCCGGCCCCGCCCCGGCACCCGCCCCCGGGGCGGGCGCCGAACCCGGCAGTCGGTCACAAACTGGCCGTCGGCCTCCGCAGCCGCTAACCTACGCCGCCAAGGCGGCAGGAGCCGCCGTTTTTTTGGCCGCGCCGGTCCGGCGGCCGCCTTACCTTGGGGTTATAGCGATGTCTGCACTGATCTGCGGTTCCCTGGCTTACGACACCATCATGGTGTTTCCCGACCAGTTCAAGAACCACATCCTGCCGGACAAGGTCCACATCCTGAATGTGTCCTTCCTGGTCCCGCGCATGCGCCGCGAATTCGGCGGCTGCGCCGGCAACATCGCCTACAACCTCAAGCTGCTGGGCGGCGATCCGATCCCGATGGCCACCGTGGGCCAGGACTTCGGGCCCTACCGCGAATGGTTCGAGGAACAGGGCATCCGTCTGGACCAGGTCAAGGTGATCGACGAGCTGTTCACCCCGCAGGCCTTCATCACCACCGACCACGACAACAACCAGATCACCGCCTTCCATCCGGGCGCGATGATGCGTTCCTACGAGAACCACGTGCGCGACGTGAAGGGCGTGACCTTCGGCATCGTCAGCCCCGACGGCCGCGAGGGCATGATCCAGAACGCGCAGGAATTCTCCGAAGCGGGCATTCCCTTCATCTTCGATCCGGGCCAGGCCATGCCGCTGTTCAACGGCGAAGAGCTGCGCCACTTCATCGAGCAGGCCGACTACGTCACCGTCAACGACTACGAGTCCAACCTGCTGCAGGAACGCACCGGCTGGAGCGAGGGCGACATCGTCAAGCGGGTCAAGGCCTACATCACCACGCGCGGCCCGCACGGCTCGCAGATCCACACGCCGGAAAAGACCTACGACATCCCGCCGGCGCACGAGCGCCGCGTGACCGATCCCACCGGCTGCGGCGACGCGTTCCGCGCCGGACTGATCTTCGGCATCGAGAAGGGCTACGACTGGCTCACGATCGGCCGCATGGGCAACCTGATGGGCGCGCTCAAGGTCGAGCATCCGGGCACGCAGAACCAGCGCTTCGATTACGAAGAGTTCGCCGAGCAGTTCAAGCAGCAGTTCGGTTACGCGCTGTAAGCGGCCGCGCATCGCGCGACCCGCGCAAAAAAGTCCCGGCCGCGCGCCGGGATTTTTTTGCCCGACTCAGTCGCGCAGACGCTTGCGGAACACCGCCACGTCCTGCCCGCCCTGGCGCGCGGTCTGCAGATACTCCCAACCCAGGCGCCGCATCAGGCCGATGGCGGTCGCGGTGCCGGTGTAGAGCGCGGCATGGCCGCGTTGCCGCGCCAGCTCCTCCAAGGCCAGGATCAGTTCGGCGCCCACGCCGCGTCGGCGCCAGGCCGGCGCCACCAAGGCCGCCGCCGCCCAAGGCGCGAACTGCGGGCACTCGTCGATCGAGGCGGACTTCAACGCGGCCACGCCGATCGCCGCGCCTTCGTGCAGCGCCACCACGCCGATCGGCAACGCGTCGCGGCTGCAGAACGCGGCCAGGTCGGCGGCCGCATCGCCGGGCCCATCGGCGCCGTAGTAATCGGGCCATTCGCTTTCGAACAAACGCCGCAGATCGCCGACGGCCGCCGGGTGGTCGGCCAACAGGGCGATGGCGACCTTGTCCGCGCTCATGGCCGCGCCTCGCGCCAGCGCGCGAACGCCGCCGCGTCGCCGTCGAACACGTTCAAGTCCACCGGGCCGGCGATGCCGCGCACGCGGCCGCGATTGTGGTACTGCCACAGCGTCCACGGCCCGCTCGCGTCTGGCGCGCGCACGATCGCGCGGCGCCACAGCGCGCGCGCCGGCAGCTGCTCGCGGTAGGCGGCGTAGAACTCGGGCGTGACGTACAGCAGCGCGGCACGGCCGTAAGCCGCTTCGACCTCGGCCAGATAGGCGTCCAGTTCGCGCCGCAACTCCGCGCCCGCGGGCGCGCGCCCGCAGTTGCCGCCGAACTCCAGGTCCACCGCCGGCGGCAGGTCGTCGGGCGCCGGCGCGGCGGCGGCGAGGAAGTTGCGCGCCTGTTCGTCGCCGGACTTGCACCAGGTGTAGAAGTGATACGCGCCGACCGCCAGCCCCGCCGCACGCGCCTCGCCGCGGTTGCGCTCGAACAAGCGGTCGCGATGATCGCCGCCTTCGCTGGCCTTGAGATAGACGAAGGCGACATCGTCGCCCGCCACCGTGCGCCAGTCGACCTGGCCCTGATGGTGCGACACGTCCAGTCCGCGCAACGGATAACGCACGCGGTCGGGCTGCCAATGCAGGAACCATTGCCAGCCCAGCGCCGCCGCCAGCGCCCCGCCCACGGCCAAGGCCGCCAGCGCGGCCAGCGCGCGCGGCCAGCGCGAACTCACTTCCAGCCCGGCAGCTTGTCCGCGTCCAGGCCGCCGACTTCGAACACCGCGGTGCGGGTGCCGCCGGCCTTGACCGGGAACTCGATGGCGATGGTCCTGGCGCCGCGCACGGTGCGCCACAGCATGCGCTCGTCCTCGATGAACATGGCGATGGCTTCGTCGGTCTTGGGCCGGCTGGCCGCCACCGGCTTGGGCGCGGCGTCGTCGACCTTGAGCTTGACCTTGCAGCCGCCGTAGCAGTCGAAGTCGCCGGCCTGCAGCACCAGATAGCTGGTGCGGCCCCACTCGGGATGGTCGCGGAAGATCAGCCGCACCTCGTGCGGGCCGCCGCCATCGGTGTCCAGGTACTCCTTGGCGTAGAGCGCGGCCGAACGCTGCTCGCCGCCCTTGGCCGGCTGGCTCTGGTAGGTCCACAGCGCGGCCAGGCGGCGCGCTTCCAGCGTGTTCACCGCCTCGACCTTGGCCTTTTCGTACTGCTCGTGGATGCGCGCGGCGGCCTGGCTCTTGGGGTACTTGGCGTTGAGGATGTCGCCGTGCGCACGCGCCACGTCCCATTTGCCCAGGGCCACGGCTTCGTCGAAGGACTTGGCCATGTCGCTTGCGGCCTTTTCGTCGGCCGCGGCCTGCGCGGCGGCCACCGCCTTGGGGTCCGGGCCGGGTTGGCAGGCGCCGACGGCAAGCGCGGCGGCGATCAGCAACGGGAACTTTGCGTTCATCGGGATTGGCCCTTTTCTATGAGTCCGACGACGGCCTGGGCGACCGCGTCGGGTTGTTCGATCGGCGACATATGCCCGCAGCCGTCCAGCAGCACGCGCAGCGCCTGCGGCATGCGCTGCGCATACAGCTCCAGCGCGCTGGCGTCGATGACCGCATCCTGGCGGCACCATAGCAGCAAGGCCGGTTGCCGGATGCCCGCGGCCGCCTCGCCGGGCAGAAAGCGTTCCGGGCCGCGGCCGATGCGATCCAGCACCGCCTGCTCGAACGCCGCGTCGCGTTTGCGCCGGGCGATGTAGATGCGGTCGGCCGGCCACGGGATCAGCGGCTTGGCGCGGCCGTCGTAGAACACGGTATCGATGTAACGGCGCAGCGAGGCCTGGTCGACCACCGCGAACGGATTGGCGCCGGCCAGCACCTGCTCGCCGAAGCGGTTGTCGCGGAAACGCACGCCGGCCGCGTCCAGCAGGCCGATGCGATCCACCGCACCGGTGTGGCGCGCGGCGGTGAGCGCGGCGATGCCGCCGCCCATGGAATGCCCCAGCAGCACCACCTGGCCGCCGCGCGGCCGCGCCACCTGTTCGATGAAGGCGGCCACGCGCGCGCTCTGCGCCAGGAAGCCGTAATCGGCGCCGGCCACGCGTTGGCTTTCGCCCCAGCCCGGCAGGTCCGGGATCAGCAACCGGTAGCGGCCACGCAAACGCTGCGCCAGCGGGTACCAGTTCTCCTTGCTGCCGGTGAAGCCGTGCACCAGCACCAGCACCGGCGCGTTGGCCGGCGCCTCGTCGTTGTAGGCGTAAACCCAGCGGTGACCAGCCACGACCACGCTGTCGCGCGACAGGCCCGCGGCGATGCGCTGGCGGGTGTAGTCGGCCAGCACCACCCGGTAGGGGTCGCGCCACAGCAGCGCCGTCAGCAGCGCAAACGACGCGGCCGCCACTAGGGCGGCCGCGATCAGAAGGCGACGCCGGCGCACGGCGTCCTTACTGCGCCGGTTGCGGCGCGGCCTTAGCCTTGGCGATCACCGCTTCCACCGAACCGGTGGTGATCGGGTGATAGCTGGGCTTGGCCTTGGCGAAGATCTGCTCGGCCAGCGCCAGGCCGGCGGGCGTCTTGACCAGTTCGTTGTAGGTCGGCATCACCAGCTTGCGCCGGCCCACGCGCTGCAGGAACGCGCCCAGCGCTTCGTTGGCCTGGGTGTAGCCGCTGCGCACCGCCAGAGGGTACCAGCGCTGGGCGATCTCGCCGTTGGGCGTACCGGTGAACTTGTACGCCGCGTCCAGCGCCTTGAGCTGATCGACGCTGAGCGTGTCGGGCATGCCTTCGATGAAGTGCACGCGCTCCTGCGTGGTCCACTTGTCGCTGGCCGCCTTGTCCGGCAGCGTGCCCGCGTCCAGCCAGGCCTTGCGCGCGGCGTCGACCGCGTCGAAGCGCGCCGACGGCGTGGCCGGCGCATTGGCCGGAATGCCGGGCTCGTACAGCCAGGCGTCGAACTCGGCCTGGGTCACCTTGCCCGGATACTTGTCCAGCAGGTTGGCCTTGGCGTAGTCGACGAACTGCTGGGTGGAGATGCTCTGGAACGCGAAGTGGTCGAAGTAGCCGCGCAGGAAGGCGTCGAAATTCTCGCGGCCGAAGCGCTGCTCCAGGAACTCCAGGAACCAGGCGCCCTTGGTGTAGACGGTGCCGGTGAGGTTGTCGTCCGGGTCCTTGAGGTCGCCCGGCTTGACCGCCAGCGACTGCAGCGCCTTGTTGTCGTCGGTGAACTCGGCCTTGAGCTCGTTGCGGCCGATCACGCTCTCCATGTCGGCGCGCTCCTTGCCGTACAGCGACTCGACGATGCGGTTCTCGACGTAGCTGGTGAAGCCTTCGTTGAGCCAGGCATCGTTGGCGGTGGAGAAGGTGACCAGGTTGCCCGACCAGCTGTGCGCGAGCTCGTGCGCGATCAGCGACACCAGCGACTTGTCGCCGACCACCACGGTGGGCGTGGCGAAGGTCAGGCGCGGGTTCTCCATGCCGCCGTAGGGGAACGACGGCGGCAGCACCAGGATGTCGTAACGCTCCCAGCGGTAGGGGCCGTACAACTTCTCGGTAGTCTCCATCATCTTTTCGGTGTCGGCGAACTCGGCCGCGGCCTTGGGTGCCATCGCCGGTTCGGCCCACACGCCGCTGCGCGCGGAGATCGGCTGGAACACCAGGTCGCCGGCGGCGATGGCCAGCAGGTAGGACGGGATGCGCTGCGGCATCTTGAATTCGTAGTCGCCGTCGCGCGGCGCCTTGGGATCGTTGTCGGCGCTCATCAGCACCATCGCGTCCTTGGGCGAGGTCACGTGCGCGGTGTAGGTGAAGCGCACGCTGGGCGTGTCCTGCAGCGGCACCCAGGAGCGCGCGTGGATCTGCTGCGACTGGCTGAACATGAAGGGCGTCTTCTTGCCCTCGGTCATCGCCGGCGTCAGCCACTGCAAGCCCGAGGCCTCCGGCGAGGTCTTGTAGCTCACGCGGATGCGCGCGTTGCGGTCCGGCGCTTCGATGGTGAGCTTGCTGCCCAGCAGCTTGTCGGCCGGCGCCAGGGCGAACTTGAGGTCGTTCCACTTGCCGTCGCTGCGCTCGCCTACGACCTTGTCGATGGTCAGATCGCGCGTGTCCAGCACCAGCTGGGTGGCGCTCTTGTCGACCCAGTTCAGGGTGTAGGTGGCCGAGCCGCCGAGCTGCTTGTGCTCGAAGTCCACCGCCAGCTGCAGGGCCAGGTCGTCGATCCGGACCTTGCCCGGCTCGGCGTAGGAATGCGCATCGACCACGGCGGCTGGGGTCACGGCGGTCTCCGTGTTGGCGGCGGGGGTGGCGGTGCCCTGCGCGGGCGGCGCGGCATCGCGCGAACAGGCGGCGGCCAGCGCCGCGGCGAGACAGACGGTCAGGATCGAATAACGCATGGAAGGCCCGGTACGTAAAGGGACGAGCCTTCGAGTGTAGCGCCTCGCCCGCGCCGGGGCATCGCACAGCATGGCGGTTGCGCGCGCGCCGGTCAGCGCCGGCGCCGCAACGCAGAGTTCCGGCCCGCGGCGGCGCAACACTCAGTCCCGCCGGACCGGCTGCGCGCGCGCCGGCGCCTGCCTAGCATCGGGGCCCTTCCCCAACCCCGGAGTTCGGACATGAATCCTTTGGCAGGCAAGGTCGCCCTGGTCACCGGCGGCAGCCGCGGCATCGGTGCGGCCACCGCGCGGCGCCTGGCGCGCGACGGCGCCGACGTGGCGCTGACCTACGCCAGCTCGCAAGCGCAGGCGCAGGAGGTGGTCGCGGCGATCCGGGCCGCCGGCCGCCGCGGCCTGGCGATCCAGGCCGACAGCGCCGACCCGGCCGCGGTGAGCGCGGCGGTGGAGCGTACCGTCGCCGAATTCGGCCGCCTGGACATCCTGGTCAACAACGCCGGCATCTTCATGTACGGCCCGTTTGAAGATGAGTCGCGCGAGAGCTTCGAGCGCGCGATCGCGATCAACGTGCAGGCGCCGTTCGTGGCCGCGCAGGCCGCGTCCAGGCACCTGGGCGAAGGCGGCCGCATCATCACCATCGGCAGTTGCCTGGGCGAACGCATCGGCGCGCCGGGCATGACCCTGTACTCGCTGACCAAGTTCGCCACCGTCGGCCTGAGCAAGGGCCTGGCCCAGGACCTGGGCGCGCGCGGCATCACCGCCAACGTGGTCCAGCCCGGCCCCATCGATACCGACATGAACCCCGCCGACGGCGAAGGCGCCGACGCGCAGCGCGCGGGCCTGCCGCTGGGCCGCTACGGCGAACCCGACGACGTCGCCGACGCGGTGGCCTTCCTCGCCGGCCCCGGCGGGCGCTTCGTCACCGGCGCCGTGCTTTCGGTCGACGGCGGCTTCTCGGCCTGAGCCGTGGGCCGCGCCTCGCTACTGGCCTGGTCGCTGCTGGTCGGCGCCGGGCTGCTGGAAATCGTCTGGGCCATCGCGCTGAAACAGAGCGAAGGCTTCGAGCGCCTGTGGCCTTCGGTGATCGGCCTGGGCGCGGCGGTGCTGAGCTTCGCCATGCTGGCCCTGGCGCTGAAGTGGCTGCCGGTGGGCACCGCCTACGCGGTGTGGGTGGGCATCGGCACGGTGGGCGTGGCGGTGGCCGGTATCGTCGCCTTCGGCGAGCCGGCGAACGCGCTGCGCCTGGGCTGCCTGGCGCTGATCGTGGGTGGGGTGATCGGTTTGAAAGTAATCGGATGACGCGCGGTCGCACGACACCGCGCCCTGGCGCACGCGCGCCGGGGCCTCACCAGTCGTTCCACTGCTCCACGCAGTTGGCATAAGCCGGCTTGCACATCGGCGAGCCTTGCGCCTTGCATTGCGCCTCGGCCTGCGCCTTCGCGTCGGCCACTTCCTTGCCGGTGCCGGCGTAGATCGCGAGCTTGCTGCCGCTGGCATCGGCGCCGATCACCGCCACCGCGCATTCGTTGACGAAGCTCAGCACGATCTTGCAGTCGGTACCGCCGTTGGCCTTGCAACTTTGCATGGCCGACCGCTCGGCCTGCCGCCGGCTGCCGAACAGATCGTTTTTGTCGCTGGCGCCGACCGCCACAGAAGCTTGCGCGAATGCGAGCGCGCCGTAACCGTTGTAGACCTTGGGCCCGCGCGGCGTGTTGTCCACGGGCGGCCAGCCACCGCCAGAGCCTCCCGGTACGCACTGGTTGGCGCCCGGAGTGCCCGTAGGCGTGGGGTTCGGCCGCATGCCGTCGGGGCAGCCGTCCTCGGCCGAGGCCGGGGCGGCGATGGCCAGGAGCATAAGCGTGGATAGCGATGCGAACAGCAATTTCACGGCGACCGTTCCATATCGAGCTCGCACCGGAGCCTAAGCAATCGGCCGTGCCGGCACCACCGACATGCGCCGACACGTGGGCAACTTGCGCCGGTTCGGGCGAGATGCGCAACAGACACTGGCTGCAGGCCGTGCGATCGGCTGCGATGCAGGCGCTCAGTTGGCGTCGATGCGTTCGAGGTAATGCCCGGACGCAGCATAGGCTTCGTTGCCGGCCAGTTTGCCTTGCACGGTGCGGAGCACGCGAAAGCCTTCGGACAGGTATAGAGCCAACGCCGCGTCGTTGCCCACCAGCACCTCGGCGTACATCGTGCCTGCGCCATCGGCGATGGCACGGCGCAGCAAGGCGCGGCCGATGCCGCGCCGGTACACGCTGGGGTCGCAATACAGCCAGGTCAGTTCGTCGTCGGAATACGCCGCGAAGCCCTGCACCAGGGCATCGACCTCGGCCACCACCACGCGCGCGTCGAACAGGCCTTCGTTGTCTGCCGTCTGCGCGAGGGTCAGGTAGGCCGCTTCCAGGCCCGCGGCAGCGAGTTCGTCGCGGCGCGCGGCGTCGTGGATCGCGCATAGGCGCGGCCAGTCGCTGTCGCGGTAGTCGCGTAGCCGGATGGCGCCGAACGTGTGCATGGTCGGGCGCTCGCGCGCGAACCCTGCGGCGCCGGCCCCTTTACACCTTGTAGCCGGTGTGGATCGCGCAGATGCCGGCCGACAAATTCTTGTAGTCGCAACGGGCGAAGCCGGCGGCCTCCATCATCGCCTTCAACTGGTCCTGCGGCGGATGCTTGCGGATGCTCTCGGCCAGGTACTGGTAGCTATCGCTGTCGTTGGCGAACAGCTTGCCCAGCTTGGGCAGCACGTTGAACGAATGGAAATCGTAGATCGGCTTGAACCACTCGGCCTTGACCTCCGAGAACTCCAGCACCCGCGCCTGGCCGCCCACCTTGAGTACGCGGTTCATCTCGCGCAGCGCGGCGTCCTTGTCGGTGACGTTGCGCAGGCCGAAGGCGATGGTGACCAGGTCGAAGCTGGCGTCCGGGAACGGCAGCGCCTCGGCGTTGAGCTGCACGTATTCGAAACCGGCGACCTTGCCCAGGTCGGTCATGCGGTCGCGGCCCACGCGCAGCATGGCGCCGTTGATGTCGCCCAGGACGATGCCGCCGGGCTCCTTGCCCTGCGCCACCTCGTGCGCCGAGCGCAGCACGCGGTCGCGCAGCAGCAGGGCGATGTCGCCGGTGCCGCCGGCCAGGTCCAGCACGCGGTCGCCGCGCTTGGCCTGGGCGGTGGCGACGAAGTAGCGCTTCCAGACCCGGTGGATGCCCAGGCTCATCAGGTCGTTCATCAGGTCGTAGCTGCTGGCGACCGAGGAGAACACCTCGCCGACCAGCTTCTGCTTGTCGCCCGTGGGCACGTCGCGGAAGCCGAAGTGGGTGGTACCGGGCTTGTGGGTCTGTTCGCTCATGCCGGGATTATCGCACGGCCGTCCGCGGCGCCCGCGAACTGGCAGAATCGCGGCCATGCCCACGTCCCCTGCCCTGCGCTGGCTGGTCCAGCCCTACGACCGGCTCGAGCGCGACCAGCTCTACGACCTGTTGCGCCTGCGCGCGCAGGTGTTCGTGATCGAACAGAACTGCGTCTACCTGGACCCCGACGACAAGGACCGCCACCCCGAGGCCCTGCACCTGCTGGGCTACGCCGGCGACGGCGCGCTGGCGGCGTATCTGCGCATCCTGCCGGCCGGCCTGAGCTACCCGCAGGTCAGTTTCGGCCGGGTTCTCACCGCCCCCGATTACCGCGGACGCGGGCTGGGCGACCTCATGGTCGAGCGCGCTCTGGACGCGATCCAGGCGCAGTGGCCCGGCGCCGACGTGCAGATCGGCGCTCAGGCCCACTTGCAGGGCTACTACGGCAAGCACGGTTTCGAACCTAGCTCGGAGCCCTACGTCGAGGACGGCATCCCGCACATCGACTTGCTGCGTCGGGCGCGCGCCTAGGCGCGACGCCGCGGCGGCGCGCTCAGCGCCAGCACCGCGGCGCCGGCCAGCAGCAACAGGTCCTTGAGCAGGAACTGCGCGGTGCCGCCGACGTACGGGAAGCCGTACCCCGGCTGCCAGCCCGGCGTGGTGAACAGAAAGCTGTTGGTCAACAGGTAGGTCGAGACCGCGGCCCACAGGCCCCAGCGCGCCCATTGCGGACGCCACGGCCACAGCGCGATCAGCGCCGCGGTCGCCAGCTCGATCGCGCCGATCAGGTTGGACGCGCCCTGCTCGCTCAGCGGCCCGTACAGCCAGGCGAACAAGGGGCTGGCGCGCATCAGCCCGGCCACGCCCTGTGCTTCGACCGCGGTGAATTTCATCAGGCCGATCCACACCAGCACCAGCAGCTGGCCCAGCCACAGGCCGTACAGCGCCCGTCGCGCGCCGTCGCCGCAGCCGCGTTCGCGCGCGTACAGGCCCAGGGCCAGCGCGGCGATGCCCAGGTGCTTGAGCAGGGTCTGGCCGCTGCCGATCACCGGAAAGCCGCGGTACGGCGGGTCGTGGATCCAGGCCGCCGGGCCCAGCAGCAAGGCCAGGCCCGCGGCCCAGTACGCCGCCGCCAGCAGGGCCGCGCCCTTGCGCACGCGGCCGCGCGGCGCCAGCAGCAGGGCCAGGCCGATCGCCGATTGCAGCACCGCCAGCGCCCAGCCGATGGACTCCGCCCAGGCGGGCGACGGCAGCCAGGCGTAGCCGGACAACAGCCGGGCCAGCGCGGCTTGCTCGAACGGCAGCGGCCGCATCAGGCCGAACCACAGGGTCAGCAGGCCCAGCAGCCGCGCCGATAGGTTCCAGACATGCGCCAGCGACGGGCTTTCGGCGGGGTAAGGCATCGGCGTCTCCGGTCTCGGGCAATGGCACCCGCCCCTAAAGAGGGCCGCCGTAGGCCATCGGATGCGCGCGGGCGTACGAATCGGCCGGATCGGACGACGCTCAGCGCCACCGCACCGACCCTGGAGCTCTCTCATAGGGCTCAGGGGTGACGTATGCGGCAGGTGTGGCGTGGGTTGCGCTGGTTGGCGGCGCTGGCGTTCGGGCTGTTGTGCGTGGCGGTGGCGGCGTACGCCTTCGCCTTCTTCTATGTGCGCAACGCCTCGATCGGCAACCCGTTCGACGCGAACTTCGCCGTGGCCGGCTGGGCCGTGCCCGGCCACCTGTTCGGCGGCGGCCTGGCCCTGCTGCTGGCGCCGCTGCAACTTCTGACGGGCCTGCGCCGGCGCTGGCCGCGGCTGCACCGGCTCGGCGGCGGCCTGTACGCGGGCGGCATCCTGGTCGGCGCGATCTCGGCGCTGGCGTTGGCGCCGCAGGCCCAAGGCGGTTGGGCCAGCGGCAGCGGCTTCGTGTTGCTGGCGCTGGTGTGGATCGGCACGACCGCCACCGGCATCCGTTATGCGCTGATCGGCGACTACGAACGCCACCGCCGCTGGATGTTCCGCAGCGTGGCCCTGACCGCCTCGGCGGTGACCCTGCGGCTGATGCTGGGCATCGGCGCGGCGGCCATGCACTGGCCGTTCCTGGCCGTGTACATCACCGCCGCCTGGACCTGCTGGACCTTCAACCTGGCGGTGTGCGAACTGCTGCTGCGCTGGCCACGCAGGCGCGCGCGCCTGGATGCGCGGCGCCGGCTAGCCGCGCTGGCTCGCTGAGCCAGCCGCGCGCTGCTGGCGGTAGGCGCTGGGCGTGAGCCCGAGCTGGCGCTTGAACGCGGCGTTGAAGGTCGACTTGGAGGTAAAGCCGCAGTCGTAGGCGATGTCCAGGATGGTGCGCGCATCGTCGCCGTCGGCCAGGCAGGCGCGCGCGGCCTCGACCCGCTGGCGGTTGATGTAATCGCAGTAGTTGCCCTCGAAGCGGCGGTTGATGACCGCCGATACCAGGTATTCGGGGTAGCCGCTGCGCCGCGCCAGCTGGGCGATGGTCAGGGCCGGCTCGCGGTACAGGCGTTCGCTGCTCATCAGCTGCGAGAGCTTGGCTTCCACCGCGGGAAAGCGCGGATCGTCGGCCGCCGCAATGGCGGCCGGCGGCGGCGCTTCGTCGGGCGCTTCGGGATCCTCCAACGCCGCAACGGGCGCCTGCGCCAGACTCAGGTAACCGACCACGAACACCCAGGCCGACACCGCGCCGTAGATCAGTGGATAGTCGATCCAGGGGATGTCGAACAGGAACTGGGTCAGGGCAATGCACCAGATCACGATCTGCGAGACCGCCATCGCGTCGATCCAGTGCAGCGACATGCGGTCGGCGTCGGAGCGCCGTTGCAGCAACGCACGACGGTAGCGGCGCACGCACACCAGCCCGGCCACCACGTAGCTCAGGCTGTAAGCGAACAGGAACACGTCCAGCCAGGCGCCGCCGGGCCAGGCGCCACCGTTGCGGATGTGCAGGTACAGCGCGCGGTCGCCGGCGGCGTCCTGCACGAACGTGCCCAGGTTCGGCAGCAGCGCCACCACGAAGCCGAGCAGATGCACCCAGTCGCCGCGGCCGAAGCCACAACCGCGCGTGAGCGTGCGCACGTAGACGTAGAACAAGCTGCCGTACAGGAACGGGAACAGGCCGACGAAGTGATAGAGGCGGATCAGCTCGGGGCCGGGGTCGCGGAAGTACAGCGCCTTCACCGCCAGGTCGAAGCCGATCAGCGCGATCCAGCCGGCCAGCATGCGGTTGCCGGCCGCATTGACCGGGCGCCGCCACAGCGCCATGGCCAGCAGCGCCGCCTGCGCCGCGCCGATCGCGAATACCACGCTCCAAAAGATCATGCGGCGGCCGTATCCCCGTGGCGGTCCGCGCCGATTATGCCCGTGCCGGGCTGGCCGCCGGCGCGCGCAGGCGCCAGACTGCGCATCCGCACCCGGAGTTTCCGCATGATCGCGACCCCCGACTACCGCGCCCTGCTCGCCACCGCCGTCGCCGAAGCCCGTCAGGGCCTGGCCGAGGGCGGCATTCCGATCGGCGCCGCGCTGTACCACAACGACGGCCGCCTGCTCGGCTGCGGCCACAACCGCCGCATCCAGGAAGGCGACCCCTCCGTGCACGGCGAAACCGACGCCTTCCGCAAGGCCGGGCGCCAGCGCCGCTACGGCGACACCATCATGGTCACCACGCTGGCGCCGTGCTGGTACTGCAGCGGTCTGGTGCGCCAGTTCAACATCGGCACCGTGGTGGTCGGCGAATCGGTGAACTTCCAGGGCGGCATAGCCTGGCTGCGCGAGAGCGGCGTCCAGGTCGTCGATCTCAACGACGGCGAATGCATCGAGATGCTCGGCGGCTACATCGCACAGCACCCCGAGATTTGGAACGAAGACATAGGCGAAGACTGAACCAAACGCGGTCTCAGGCTGCGCGATCCGCGTGGTCCACGCTGACACGCACCGTCGTCCGACAGTGTTACCCTGCCGATGCAGGGGTGATCAATGGATTGGTGCGTCCATCCATGCAGTGGTACCACAAGGAGATCGAATGAACGCAATGCGTAAGCGGGCGCTGTTGTCCTGCGCCCTGGTCGCCACCGGCCTGTTCGCCGCCCCGGCCTGGGCCGGCAGCGTCCAATGCGACAACGACCGCGCCGCGGGGCAATACCCCTGCGACAACATGGGCGGCCTGAACTACGTTTACCGCAGCGGCCAGCGCGGCGATTGGAACGGCGACGACCGCCTGAATTCCACCAACACCGGCTGGTACGGCTGGTTCTTCCCCGGCGTCGAGCGCAGCTACAGCTTCTATGCCTGGCTCAACAACAGCGCCTTCACCGACGCCTACGCGCGTTACGGCGTGATCGACACCAGCAACGCCTACCGTCAGACCGCGGTCATCAACCAGAACACCGCACCGGGCGGCTGGAACTACGCCGGTTACGGTCGCGGCTACCTGTTCACCGTCACTCCCAGCGGCAACGGCCGCAACGGCGCCGACATCGTGCAGCTGTACTACGCCGACGGCCTGGCCGCCGCCGCCGACGCCGCGCCGCGTGTGACCGAGGCCAATCGCGACTTCAGCGGCCGCTGCCCGTCCGCCACGCCCGCCGATCCGCGCATCGCCGCGCTGCAGCAGCGCATGCTCGACGCGCCCGACGCCTACCGCGACGCCGTCGGTTCGGTGGACCTGCGCTTCCGCAACAACGGCCAGAACGAAGCCATCGACTTCGAAGTGTCCAGGACGCAGCGCAGCAGCTTCGTGCGCATCGCCCGCGGCCAGGACCGGGTCGAAGAGCACGCCACCCGCAACGGCAGCAGCCTCAGCCTGTATCCGCAGGCCAAGGCCTACAAGACCACGTTGCTGGCCGACCTGCCCGCACCCGGCGGCCCGCGTGTGTACCGCAACGCGCGTTGCGAGGCGGTGTTCGTACACCGCGGCGACGCCAGCGGCGCGATCGGCGCCGACAACGTCATCGCCCCGCAGAACTACGCCTTCTGGCTGTCCACCGAGGACGTGCGCATCGCCGGCCGCCAGCGCCTGCTCGGCCGCGAAGCCACCGTGGTCGCCGGCAAGCACGCCGACTACCTGGGCGAGAAGCTCGGCGCCGCGACGTTCCGCATGTGGGTGGACGACAAGACCGGCGCCCTGCTCAGGCTGGTCGGCCGCGACCGCACCGGCGCGGTGGCCTACTCCATCGACGTGCGCGAGCTGCGCTTCGACACCGGGCTGGAGCTGAAGCCGTCGATGGCGGCGCCGCAAGGCTGGTCCCGCTTGGAAACGCGTTAAAGCACAGAGGCGGCACGCGGGACGATCCCGCGTGCCGTTTGTGGGAAGCTCCCGCAGTCTGAACGGAAAGAGGGCGTGAGAAGTACATGGACGTTCTTTTAGAACTTGATCTACGGATGGAAGGGGTCGGAGATCTAGAAACCCTCGATGGGATCCGAGCGGCTATACGCCACATACATGTTGCAACTCGCCACCTAAAGTTAGGACGAGAAAGTGCGGATCAAGACTTATTCAACGACACCATCTACCGCACGAATCAAGCGTTCGAAGGAATGCTTAAAGAAGCCTACGTAGTCCTAACTGGGACGAATGGCATGAAGAAGTCGCCAAGCGAGATCGAAAAGCATCTTATCGACGGAAAACACCTAACCGATAGAGTCTTGGATTTGTTTAAAAACTATCGACAGGGATGGCGAAATCCTTCAACTCACGACCACACGCTCCTATTCAAAGAACAAGAGGCACTGCTAGCTATTGTTAGCGTTGCAGCATTCGCAATTGTTCTTCTCGACCAAGTTATCGAAAAACTTAGCGCCCAAAGAGCCGAAGAAGAAACCAAGAGGCTGGCGAAGGTGGAAATATCGCCGGAGACCGCGGGTAATTTCCAAGATCACCTGCTGCGCTTGATAACGCTCTTTCTCGAAAACAACTCAACGCAGATTTCAGGTCTACGCGAGCCAGCTATCATCGGCAACTTGGCGGGATTCATTAAAGCCGTAGATCCCGACATCACGATCGAGCTAGAGCCTACCCGGGATTATGGCGTAAACGGTATTCCTGATATTTTGTTCAAGAAGAACAAGCAAGAAATACTGTTTGAACTGGAAACATCCAGATCAAAATCTGGACTACGAGGAGGTACTCTGTCCAGAATGACGAGGATGTTGAGCGGCATCGAGGCGGAATTCGGCATAATTCTTGCCACTCTCGACCCAGGTGACCTGACCGTAAAAGATTTTCCCTTTGGGGACAACAACGTCTATGTACTGTCCTCAGCATCGGAAGACCACTCCGATGCACACTTCAAATGGCTACCCTATAGTTGGGATTAGCATTATTCATCAGCCGTCGCGCAGCTGCTCCTGCAGTTCGCGCAGGTAGGCCAGGCGCGGGATGTTGCGGCGCGCCTTGAACCAGGCCATGCAGGCCGAGACCAGCACGCCCAGGCCGCCGCCGACCAGGGCGCCGGTGTTGCCGTGCACGTCGCGTGCGTGCTCCTGCGGCAGCGCGCCGATCACGATCGCGAACACGACCAGGATCAGCAGCACGCCGAACCAGGTGCCGTAGCGCCAGTAGCGCAGGCTGGTGTTGGCGCGGTCGATCTCCAATTCCAGCATGGCCGCGGCGTCCAGCCCGTCGTCGCGCAGCTGCCGGCGGCGCAGCCACAGCGACCAGGCCTGGAAACCGATCGAGGTCGGGATCAGCAGCGCGAACACCAGCAGCATCGCGTCCGAAGGCGCGGTCTTGAGCATCAGCCAGGCGATGGCCGCCAGCGTGGCCACGGTCAGGCTGAGTTCGCCGTACACCGCCTTGCGCAACGCGCGCCCGCGCTTGCCGACCTCCTCGCGCAGGCGGTCCACGTCGATGCCGGCGCCGGATTGCGCGCGCCATTCGTCGCCCAGGGCGGTCCAATCGAAATCCGCGTCGCTCATGCCGAGGCTCCCAGGCTGTCGCGCAGTTGCCGGCGCGCGCGGCTGAGCCGCTGCGCCACGGTGTTTTCTTCCAGGCCCAATGCCGCGCCGGTCTCGCGCAGCGAAAAGCCTTCCAGCGCCAGCACCACGACCTGGCGCTGGCCCAGCGGCAGCTGGCGCACGGCGTCGAGCAGGTTGCGCCGGCGCTGCTGCGCTTCGGCATGGCGCAGCGGATCGTCGCCGGGATCGGGGTGGGTCTCGTCCAGGCTGTCCTCGACCCGGCGGTGCCGGGCCAGGTAGTCGATCGCGCGGTTGTGCGCGACCCGGGCGATGAAGGTGCGCAGCGAAGCCTCGCCGCGCCAGCCCGGCAGCGCACGCCACAGCGCCAGGCTGATCTCCTGCAGCAGGTCCTCGCGCCGGCCCGGTTCGGACTGGTAGCTGCCGGCGATGCGGTCGAGCATGGGCCCATGCTCGCGCAGCACGCTGTCCAGATCGGGCACGGCGGCGCCGCCGTGCGCCTGCGCGGCGGTCCCGTCCCTTTCGCTGGCTACCGCGTTCGCGGCTTCGTCCATCACCGGTGTTCCCTGCTCCCCTCACCGCATAGTCGGGGCGGGCGGGGAAAACATGACACGGCCGCCGCGGATCGCGGCGGCCGGCGCCGGTCAGAGGATGTAACGGCTCAGGTCCGGGTCCTGGACCAGTTCGCCCAGGTGGGCGTCGACGTAGGCGCGGTCGATGACCACGGCCTGGCCGTCGCGATCCGGGGCCTCGTAGCTCAGGGTGTCGAGCAGGCGCTCGAGCACGGTGTGCAGGCGGCGGGCGCCGATGTTTTCCTGGCGCTCGTTGACCTGGGCGGCGATCTCGGCCAGTCGGTCCACGGCCTCGGCGCTGAAACTCAGGTTCACGCCCTCGGTCTTGAGCAGTTCCACGTACTGGGTGGTCAGCGCGGCCTTGGGCTCGGTGAGGATGCGCACGAAGTCGTCCTTGCTCAGCGCGCCCAGCTCCACCCGGATCGGGAAGCGGCCCTGCAGCTCCGGGATCAGGTCGCTGGGCTTGGCCAGGTGGAAGGCGCCGGAGGCGATGAACAGGATGTGGTCGGTCTTGACCACGCCGTACTTGGTGCTGACGGTGGAGCCTTCGACCAGCGGCAGCAGGTCGCGCTGCACGCCTTCGCGGCTGACGTCGCCGCCGCCGACGTTCTCGGAGCGCTTGGCGACCTTGTCGATTTCGTCGATGAAGACGATGCCGTGCTGCTCGCAGGCCTCGATCGCGGCCTGGCGCACGTCGTCCTCGTTGACCAGCTTGCCGGCCTCTTCCTCGATCAGCTGCGGACGCGCGGCCTTGATCGTGAGCTGCTTCTTGTGGGTCTTGCCGCCGGCGACCTGCGAGAACATCTGCCGCAGCTGCTGACCCATTTCCTCCATGCCGGGCGGCGCCATGATGTCCACGCCGACGTTGACCGCGGTTTCGATCTCGATCTCGCGCTCGTCCAGTTCGCCGGCGCGCAGTTGCTTGCGCAGCTTGGCGCGGGTGTCGTTGTCGGGCGCCTGGTGGTCCTGCGCGGGGTTTTCGGCGCCGAAGCCGAAGCCGCCGGGGATGCGCTTGGGCAGCAACGCGTCGAGGATGCGGTCCTCGGCGCGGTCCTCGGCCTGGGTGCGCACGCGGTGCTTGGCCTGCTCGCGGTACAGCTTGACCGCGGTATCGGCCAGGTCGCGCACGATCTGCTCCACGTCCTTGCCGACGTAGCCGACCTCGGTGAAGCGCGTGGCCTCGACCTTGACGAAGGGCGCGTTGGCCAAGGTGGCCAGGCGCCGCGCGATTTCGGTCTTGCCCACGCCGGTGGGGCCGATCATCAGGATGTTCTTGGGCATGACCTCGTTGCGCAGGTCCGGCGCCAGCTGCATGCGCCGCCAGCGGTTGCGCAGGGCGATGGCGACGGCGCGCTTGGCGGCATGCTGGCCGACGATGTGGCGGTCCAGTTCCTGCACGATTTCGCGCGGGGTCATGGTGGAGGAGGTGTGATTGGTCATTTGCGATTCGTGATTCGTAAAAGCTGCGGCGACCGGCGCCGTTCCGATTCGTCGTTCCCCCGAAGGCGGGAATCCAAGGACTTCAGAGTCGTGCCTGGATGAAGCCCTGGATCCCCGCGTTCGCGGGGATGACGAGCCAAAGCCAGGGGGTGGGCCTCATCACGACTTAGAGCTCTTCCACGACCACGTTGCGATTCGTATAGATGCACACGTCGCCGGCGATGCCGATGGCCTCGGTGGCGATGGTGCGCGCGTCCAGCTGGGTGTGGGCCAGCAGCGCGCGTGCGGCCGACAGCGCGTACATGCCGCCCGAACCGATGGCGATGATGCCGTCCTCGGGCTCGATCACATCGCCGGTGCCGCTGATGATCAGCGAGGTTTCCCGGTCGGCCACCGCCAGCAACGCCTCGAGCTTGCCCAGGCGGCGCTCGGTGCGCCAATCCTTGGCCAGTTCGACGGCGGCGCGGGTCAGCTGGCCGTGCTTTTCCAGCTTGGCTTCGAACAATTCGAACAGGGTGAAGGCGTCGGCGGCGGCGCCGGCGAAACCGGCCAGCACCTGGCCGTCGCGGCCCAGGCGCCGCACCTTGCGCGCGTTGCCCTTCATCACCGTGTGGCCCAACGTCACCTGACCGTCGCCGGCAACCGCGACGTGGCCGTCGCGCCGCACCGAGACGATGGTGGTGGCGTGGAAGACATTGGGGTTTTGGCTGGGGTCCATGGCTGCTCCGAGGCTGACCCCTCCGAGGTGGGGCCGCCCGCAACCGGTTCAAGCCCGCAGCCGCGGCAGGCTCAGCCCTGGTGCGGGCCGGCGACCACGCCACGCCACTGCTGCGGGCGCAGGTGCTCGGCGATCGCATCGTTCAGCTGCGCCCAGCCGATCCGGCTCATGCGCCGTTCGTAAGCGAGCAGATCGTCGGTTTCCCAACCTTGCTCGGCGGCGGACAGCAAGGCTTCGCCCAGGCCGTCCAAGGTGGCCAGACCGATCTGGTAGGCACCGATCGCGGCGCGGCGCGCCGTGGCGAATTCTTCCTCGCCCACGCCGTCGGCGAATTCGGCGATCACCGCGCGCGTGGCCGCCAGCGCCGCCTGCAGATGCTGCGGACTGACCGACAGCGCGATTTGCCAGTGGCCGCTGCCGCGGTGCGGCGTTACCAGCGACGAGCGCAAGGCATAGCTGAGCCCGTGCTGCTCGCGCACCTGCGCGACCAGGCGCGAGGCGAACGAACCGCCGAGCATGCGGTCGGCCAGGCGCAGCGCGAGGTAATCGGGATGAGTGCGTCCCAAGGCCACACGCTGGCCCAGGGCGATGCCGTAACTGTCCTGCTCCGGCAGCAGCAGTTGCAGGTCTTCGGTTTGCGCCGGCACCGCATCGGCACTACCCGTGCCCGATGCGACGGCGGTCGGCGCCCACCCCGCGGTGCCGCGCTCGATCCAGCGCAGCGCCCGCGCAGGATCGACGTCGCCCACCACCGCGATGCGCAGTTCGTTGGCGCCGTAGCGTTGGCGATGGTAGCCGCGCACCTGCTCCAGCGTGACCGCTTCCAGGTGCGCGATCTGCAGCGGCGCGTCGGCCTCGTACAAGGGATGCGCCGGCGGGTACAGCAGGCGCGTCAACGCGCCCGCCGCCGCAAAGCCGGGATCGATGGATTGATAGTCCAACTCAGCGATCAGCCGGCCGCGCTCGGCGTCCAGCTGGGCCTGGTCGAACTCCGGCGCGCGCAGGCACTCGAACAGCCAGTCGGCGACCTGCGGCAGATCGTCGTTGCCGGCGCGTGCGCTGAAGCGCAGGCCCTCGTCTTCGGCCTCGACCGAGTAACTGGCGCCGCAGCTTTCCATGCGCTCGGCCAAGTCCATGCCTTCGTGCTGCCGCCCGCCATAGGCCACCAGCGCCGCGGTCAGGCGCGCCAGGGCCGCCTGCGCCGGATCGCGGACCGCGCCGGTGCGCAACCGCCCTTGCAGCGCGGCCACGCCGGGCACCGCCGCACGCAGGCCGTAGTAATGCGCGTTGGGCAGCGCCAGCGTCAGCACCTGCGGACCGGCCTGGCGCGGTAGGGCGTTCATGCCGCCGGCTCCAAGCGCTCGGCGTCGGCCAGCCAGCCCACGGTGAGCGCGTCCTCGCGCAGGTAGGCGCGCGCGACCCGCGCCACTTCGGTCGCGGTCACCGCGGCCATGCGCTCGGGCGCCAGCGCGTAGCTGCGCCAGTCGCCGGCGGCGATGGCCTCGTTCAACTGCATGGCGATGGCCAGCGGACCGTCGCGCGACGTCAGCAGCTGGCCGCGGATGCGCGCGCGTGCGCGCGTCAGTTCTTCCTCGCTTACGCCGTCGCGCACCACCTCGGCCAAGGCCTCGCGCATGGCCTGCTCCAGGCGTCCGTGTTCGGCCTCCGGGTGCAGCACGGCGCCCAGCTGCCACAGCCCCGCCTGACGCAGACGCGACAGGCTCGGCCAGACTTCCAGCGCCAAACCTGCCGGCACCAGACGGCGATGCAGGCGCGAGTAACGGCCGCCGGCCAGAATCGCGCCCAGCAGTTCCAGCGCGTCGGCGTCCGCGTGCAGGCCGGGCGGCGCGCGATAGGCGAGCATGACGATGCCGGGCGCGCCCAAGCCGCTCACGCTGGCGCGGCGCTCGCCGTCCTGCGGCGGCGCCGCGGCCTCGACGGCCGCGATCGCGCCACCGGGTTCGATGTCGCCGAAACGGCGCTGCGCGATCGCCATGGCCTCATCGACGTCGACGTCGCCGATCACGGTCAGGGTGGCGTTGTCGGGCCGGTAGTGGCGGCGGTAGTGCGCGTACAACTGCTCGCGCCGGAAGCCGGCGATATCCTCGCGCACGCCCAGCACCGGCCGCCCGTAGGGATGCTGCGGGAACGCCGCCTGCCACACCGCCTGGTGCAGCTGTTCCAATGGATCGCTCAGGCAGCGGTCGTATTCGTTCAACACCACTTGTATTTCGGTGTCCAACTCGTCCGCATCCAGGCGCAGCTCGCCCATGCGGTCGGCTTCGATGTCCGCGGCCAGGTCCAGGCTGTCGCGGGGCACCAGCGAGAAGTAGTTGGTGCGGTCGTACCAGGTGGTGGCGTTGACCTGCGCGCCCAGCGGCAGCAGCAGCTGGTGGATGGAGCGGCCCTCGCCCTTGTGGTAGCGCGCGCTGCCCTTGAACATCATGTGCTCGAGCATGTGGCTGACGCCGCGCGTGCCCATGCTTTCGTGACGGCTGCCGACATCGTAGGTCAGCATCAGCAACGCCACCGGCGCGGTGCGCAATGGCAGGTGCAGCACGTTCAGGCCGTTGCCGGCCAGGCGCTGCGCGGTGTAGCCCTGCTCGCGCACGGCCGCCACGCTAGGCGGCCTCGCCGCTGGGTGCGGCCTGCACGTCGTCTGCAGGTGCCGCGCGCAGCAGGCCGCCTTCGCGGCGCAGGAACCGCCAGGCCATGAGCAGCTGCGAGGCGCCGGCGACGACCATCGCGATCCAGATCCAGTGCGGACGGAAGCCCGCCAGCTGCGACAGGCTACCCGCCAGCGCGATCAACAGCCCCACCTGCAGCAGCTGGGCCTTCAAGCCGGCGCGCGTGTTGCCCATGCCCGACAAGGTGGCGAAGGCGATTCCGGCCAGGCACAGCGGCACCAGGTCCAGCGCGGTGATGCGCAGAAACAAGGTGCTGGCCGCGACCGCGCCGGGGTCGCTGGAGAAACTCGCGGCGATCCAGGGCGCACCGCCGACGAAGGCGAGCAGCAGCAGCGGCAGCAGCACCGCGGCGAAATTCCAGCCCGCGCGCAGGGTCTCGCGCACGCGGTCGCGTCGGCCTGCGCCGTAGTTCTGCCCGACCAGGATGCAGACCGCGCCGGCCAGCGCGGTCACCGGCATCAGCCCGGCCTGGAACGCGCGCTGGCCGATGGCGAAGCCGGCCTGCTCGATCGGACCGAACGGCCGCAGCAGCAGGCCCACGGTCATCAGCGACACGCTCATCACGCCCGCGCCCAGGCCGGCCGGCACGCCGATCTTCAGCGCCTCGCCCAGTTCCCTGGGCCGTCTCAGCCAGATCGACGGACGCAGGCGCAGGTAAGCGTCCTTGCGCGCGAAGTACAGCAGCAGGCCCAGCATGGTCAGCGCGCAGGCCAACAGCATGGCCAGGCCGGCGCCGTCCACGCCCATCGCCGGCGCGCCCAGCCAGCCGAACATCAATACCGGCGTAAGCACCGCGCCCAGGGCCACGGTGGAGGTCTGCGCGATCACGCCCGCGCGCACGTTGCCGGTGAACTCCAGCAGCGAGGCCAACACCAGCATCGGAATCTGGATCGCGACGGAGGGAATGAACCAGGCGTAGTAGGACGCGATCACCGCCGCGGTCGCCGCGTCGGAGGTCATCAGCCCGCTGAAGGCCCCGCGATTGCTCCACGCCACCAGCGCGACCAGGCCCGACACCAGCACCGAAGCGCCCAGCGCCTCGTTGAAGATGCGGTCCACACGCTCGCGGTCCTTGGCGCCGACCGCATGCGCCATGAGCACGCCGGCGCCCATGCTCAACACCGGCAGCAGTACCAGTACCAGCATGATCGGCAGCGCCGCCAGGGTCACCGCGGCCTGCGCGGTCGGGCCCAGCCGTCCCAGCCAGTAGACGTTGATCAGTGCGAACAGCGTGCCCGCCAGCGAGTTCAGCATCAGCACGCCGAACATGCGCAGCAGGTGACGGGGGATCGAGCCTTCGGTCAGATCGCGCATGGGTCCGCTCCGTCGCCCGCTTCAGACACGCCGCACCTGGCCATGGAAATCCATCGGCCGGATCACCGAGGCGATGGCCATCTTGGCCTCGTCCGGGTTACGCACGTCCAGCCGATAGCGCGTGGCCAGCAGGTGCGCCATCAGGATCAGCTGGCCCAAGCCCAGGTTGGCGCCCACGCAGGACTTCGGCGCCCAGCCGAACGGCACGTAGCTGCCGTGCGGGCACTGCTCGCGGCTCTCGGCCAGCCAGCGGTCGGGATTGAACGTCTCTGGGTCCGACCAGGTGGTCTGGTCGTGATGGACGAAGAAAGAACTGAGCACGTAGACCTGATCGGTCTTGAGGTCGACCTGCTCCTGGCAGATGTCGCCGCGCACGCGCCGGGTCACGATCGGCGGCGAGCTCCAGATGCGCAGGATCTCCTTGACGAAGCGCGCGGTGACCGGCGCCAGCCGCACCGGCGATTCGCACAGCGCGTCCAGCGTGTGCGCCGACAGCTCGGCGGTCATGCGCTCGCGCCACTCGTGCTGACGCTGCCATTCGTAGAACAAGCAGGCCGCGGCCGCGCCGGGCGAGCTGGTGATCGCGGTGAGCAGCGCGGTGACCGCATCGGTGGCGCGGTCCACGCCCAGGTCGGGCAGCATGTCCACCATGGGGTCGGTCAGGTCCTGCTGCCGCGGCCGCTTGCCGCTGGCACGGCCCTTGAGCTCGCGGCGCACTTCCACGCTGCTGACGAACTGGTACAGCCACATCTTGGAGCGGTGCAGCGGCGGGCAGCGGTGCGCGTCGATGTCCGACAGCACCAGCGCCACCTTGGACAGCACCTCGTCGACCACGCGCTTGTGCGCGCGCGGCGACAAGCCGCCGATGATCGCGGGAATCAGCGGCTCCAGCATCGCCCGCTCGGCCAGCCAGACGAAGTCCTGCTCGCGCCCGGCTTCGGCGTCGAGCACGCCCTGCATGCGCTGCGCCAGCCGGCGGAAGCCCTCGGCGCTGGTCAGCGTGCGCATCTGGGTCAGCCAGGCGCCGCGCACCTGGTGCCAGGACACCGCCTCGCTCTCGCGTCCGCGCACCACATCGGAAAAGCCGTCGAGCATGGTCAGATCGGCGTAGTTCTCCGCCTCCACGCGTTCGGCGATCTTGGGGTCGAAGATCACCAGCGCCTGTTCCTGCAGCTGGAACACCGGGCCCTCCTCCCGCAGCCGGCGCCGGAACGCCTGCACCGAGGGGATTTCGAAGATCTTCGTGTCCTGCATGGTCCGCGTCCTTGGCTGTAGTGGGGCCGATCCGAACCCGGGGGCGGCGCTGGCCGCCCCCGGCTACCACTCAGATGTTGTGGTACATGACCCAACGCCAGGTGGTGATGCCGCAGTGCGAAGCACCGCGCAGGCCGAAAGCGGCACGCACCGCGCAAATGACCTTCTTCATATCGAGCTCTCCTTGGATATGGATGGTGGACTGACAGCGTTTGCGCCAAGGCGATCGGTGGCGTCCTACGCCGCCCGCCGTGGTGCCTGGTTGCGGCGTCCGCATGACGGCCGCCGCGAATTCTTCGATGACCGGTGCGCCCGGAAACCAGGGGCGGCACCAGGCCGCCCCTGGGCGCTACCGCATCAGATGTTGTGGTAGTGCACCCAACGCCAGCCGATGCTGTTGCCCGCACCGCGAATGCCGAAAGCGGCGCGCATCGCGCAAATGACCTTCTTCATATCGAATCCTCCTTGGGATATGTGGGTACCGACTGCGTTTGCGCCGCGACGCGCCGAGCGAACCGTGCTCCGCGCGCCGCAGTGCCTGTATGCGGCGTCCGCTTTGCGGCCGTCGCGAATGCTGTTTGCGCCACGCGCGCCTTCGTCGCTGCGCAGCCGCTGCTTCATGAACCGATCGTCGAAACGCACATCCAAACCAGGGGCGGCGCGCGGCCGCCCCTGGCGCTACCACATCAGATGTTGTGGTAGGTCAGCCAACGCCAGCCGCCGATGCTGTTGGCCGAACCGCGCACACCGAAAGCGGCCCGCATCGCGCAAATGACCTTCTTCATATCGAAATCCTCCTTGGAGATATGTGGGTAACGACTGGTTTACGCCACGACGCGCTGAGCGAACCTTGCTCCGCGCGCCGCGGTGCCCTGGTTGCGGCGGCCGCGCGGCGGCCGTCGCGAATTCTTCGGATCGGCGGTCCCCTCAGCCTGTGGTCGCGATGGTGAGGGTGAACGGCGGCGGCGCCATGGCCGCGGCGACGGTGGGGCGGTGGTCGTGCGCGGTCACGCCGACCTCGCCCAGCTCGCGGATCACTTGCAGCATGTCGGCCACCAACTGCGTGGCCAGGTCCGCGGCCACGCAACGGTGCGGCCCGTGCCCGAACGGGATGAAGGCCGGGTTGCGCCAGGCGTCCTCGTCGGCCCAGCGCTCAGGACGGAATTCGGCCGGCGCCTGCCAGTGCGCGGCATTGCGCTGCACCAGGTAAGGGCAGACCACGACCTCGTCGGAGGTCTCCATGCGCACGCCCGACAGGTCGTGCGCCTGCACCGGGCGCCGGCCCAGCTGCCAGGCCACCGGCCACAGCCGCAGGGCTTCGTGCACGATCCATTCGGCCGGCGCGTCGCGGCGCGCATGCGTGCCCCACAGATACAGCGACCACGCCAGCACAAAGCCCACCGAGCCGGCCACCGCGAACAAAAACGACAAATACACTTCGCTCAGTTCGTCCTGGCGGCGGTCGGGTTCGGCGGCGTTGGCCACCACGTCCAGCAGGTCCGCCGGCGGCGTGCGCGGCTGCGTCTGGCGCTCGCCGATGGCCTGCGACAAGCGCCAGGTGGTGTTGAACTGCAGCCACATCCGCCGCCAGCGCGGCTGCCGCGCGCGCGCGCCGGCCAGCACCGAACGCTCGACGATTTGGTCGAGCAAGGCGCGCAGGCCTTGCGGCCGGTCCGGCGACAGCAGCAGCGGAAACAGATAGCGGTAGGTGAGGCGGTTGCCGGTGTCGGGCCAGCGGCTGCTCGCGCCCAGCTCGCGGCGCAGGAACTCGCGCAACTCGCCCGGCGGGCGCGACTTCAGGTACTCGCGCAGCAGGCCGCGCGCTTCGCGGCGCATGTCCAGCTGCGCCGAGCGCGGCTCGAAGTAGCCGTAGCGGGTGTGGAAGAAATCGGAATGCTCGGCATAGCTGCCGTTGGCGTTGCTGAGCACCGTCCGCGCTTCGGCGGGGTTGCCCACGCAATACTCGTTGCGTCCGGTACGGACGATGTCGCCGGCGCCGGACAGCTCACGGTCCAGAAAGCCCAGCGGGTCCTGCTCGAAGCCGGACCAAACCTCTTCCTTCAACACACGCCCTCCGATCCTGAAATCACGGGTGTTGATACGTGTTACGCGTTTTTGGTGTTTCTGATCTGCATACGGCGATGCAATCCTGCATCTGCAAATCGCAATTTGAGTATAGGTACGACCACGAAAAAGCGTCAAGGCGGTGTCAAGACGCGCCGAATCGCCACTATCGACTGCACATTCGATGGCGTATCCAGCGCTTTCGCGCCGATATGCTGCGTCGCAAGATGCACCTGCGCGCCGCCACGCATAGCGCTCAGCGAAACCGGCAGGCCGCGCTGCGATCGCAGTCGCGCGACGCGGAAGAATCAGGCAAGCCCGGACCTGCCCACATCCGGTTGGATTTTTTTTGCGGCCGATCGACACGTGCCGACCGAAAGCCGCGACCGGCATCGCGCCGGCCGCCGCGCGCCCTACTCGGCCGAGGGTTTGCGCCGTGCGCGCGGGTGCGCGGCGTCGTAGACCTTGGCCAGGTGCTGGAAGTCCAGGTGGGTGTAGATCTGGGTGGTGGCGATGTCGGCGTGGCCCAGCAGTTCCTGCACGCCGCGCAGGTCACCGGAGGATTCCAGCACATGGCTGGCGAAGGAATGCCGCAGCAGATGCGGATGCACGCGCTTGAACAAGCCCTGGCGCTGCGCCAATTGGCGCAGGCGCAGCTGCACCGCGCGCGGCGTGATCGGCCCGCCGCCGCGGCCGGGGAACACCGGCGCCTCGTTGCCCGCGCCGGTGGACGCGCGCCATTGCGCCAAGGCCGCGCGCGCGTGCGAACCCAGCGGCACGCTGCGCTGCTTGTTGCCCTTGCCGAGCACGCTGACCAGGCCGTCGGGCAGATCCAGGTCGCGCCAGCGCAGGCCGCACAACTCGCTCAAGCGCAAGCCCGAGGAGTAGAACAGTTCCAGCAGCGCGCGATCGCGCAGGCCCAGCGGCGCGTCGGTGGGCACTTCGACCAGCGCCTTGGCCTCGTCGGGGTCGAGCACCTGCGGCAGCTTGCGCGCGGCCTTGGGCGCGCGGATCGCCGCGGCGGGGCTGCTGTCGATGCGGCCCTGCTTGAGCAGCCAGCCGTAGAAACTGCGGCAGGCCGACAAGCGTCGTTGCAGGCTCTTGGGCGTGAGCCCGCGGCGGTGCTCGGCGGCGATGAAGGCGCGCAGCTGTTCGGCCTGCAGCCGCAACGGCGACGCGCCCTGCGCCGCGCACCAGTCGGCCAGCGCCGACAGGTCGCGGCGGTAGGCGTCCACGGTGTGCACGGACGCGCGCCGCTCCACCTGCAGGTGGGCGAGGAAACTTTCTATCGGGGCGGCGTCGATCTGTGCGGCCGACACGGGGCGCGGGCTCCAGCTTCCGCGGTGGCGCGGAGTCGCGGGCATCTTGCGATGCACGCGGCGGCGTGTCGAGTGGAAGGGTGGCGGGAGCTGCGCGGGCGGCCGTATCGCGGCTCACGCCGCTCCTACAGGCGCCAGCGCGCTGCGCTTGTGGGAGCGGCGTAAGCCGTGATTACCCCACGCGCCGAAGCAGCCTCACCCCTCGAAGCGCTTCAACGCCGTCGCCAGCGACTCGCCCATCATGCGCAGGAACAGCGTGCCCATGCCGGGGAAGAAGCGGTTGGGGTCGCGACTGCCCACCGCGACCAGGCCCACGCCCGGCAGCGGCAGCAGGGCGGTGGACTGCACCTGGTCGGCCTGATCGCCGTACAGCAGCGCGTGTTTTTCCGGCTGCAGGCGGCCGCACAGCGGCTCGCCATCGGCCAGACAGTCGCGGAAGGGTTGCAGGCGCGCGTCGTCGGCGGAGATCACCTGCAGCCACTCGGCGTCGTCCAGGCCGGCCACCGACTGGAACACTACCAGGCGCACGCGCTCGCCGTTGAAGTCCTCGGCCAGGGTCGCAGCCATCGCCCGCAGGGTGTCGGCGGCGCTGGTCTGGCGCATCAGCGCCAGGGTCAGCTGGTGCGTGCGCACCGACAGGCGCTCGTTTTCCTGGGCGTTGCCGAACAGTTCCTGCAGGCGCCGCGACAGCTCGCGGTTCTTGTCGCGCAGCACCTCCAGCTGGTAGCTGGCCAGCGAGGCGGCCGAGCCTTCCTCGCGCGGCACCACCAGGCTCAGCGCCAGGTCCGGGAACTGCTGCAGGAAGCGCGGATGGCGGCGCAGCCAGGCCGCGACCTCGTGCGCACCCAGCTTGTCGTGATCGTTCATTACGCCCATTCCCCTTCGTATACGAAAGCCGTAGGACCGGACATCGACAGCGGCGCGTCGTCGCTGGGCCAGACGATGCGCAGCTCGCCGCCGGGCAGCACCACCGCCACGTCGCGATCGATGCGGCCGCGGCGCATCAGCACCGCGGCGGCGGCGCAGGCGCCGCTGCCGCAGGCCAGGGTCTCGCCCACGCCGCGCTCGTACACGCGCAGGCGGATGCGATCGCGCGCATCGACCTGGGCGAAGCCGACGTTGACCGATTCCGGAAACGCCTCGTGCGATTGCAGCAGCGAGGCGATGGTTTCCACCGGCGCCGCGGCGACGTCGTCGACCTCGATCACCGCATGCGGGTTGCCCATCGACACCGCGCCGAAGCTGATCACGGTGTCGTGGATGTCGATCACGTACTGGTCGCGCGCGCCGGGAAAGCCGTGCAGCGGAATGGCGTCGGGATCGAAGCGCGGCTCGCCCATGCCGATGCGGTAGTAGCCGCCGTCCAGGCGCTCGACCGCGTGCGCGCCCACCGGGCTGTCGACCGCGAAATCGCCGGGCCCGGCCACGCCGTCGCGCACCAGCCAGGCGGCGATGCAGCGCGCGCCGTTGCCGCACTGCTGCGAGGGCGAGCCGTCGGCGTTCCAGATCCGGTAGCTGGCCACCGAGCCGGGCTCGCGCGCGTCCTCCACGGTCAGGATCTGATCGCAGCCCACGCCGAAATGGCGGTCGGCCAGCAGGCGGCAGGCGCGCGCGTCGGGCGGCGCCAGGCCGCCGCGCAGGTCCAGCACGACGAAGTCGTTGCCGGCGCCGTGCATCTTGCTGAAGCGTTGCATCGGACGCTCCGCGTGGGGGCTCATCGGCCGCCGTCGGCGGCGGGGGTCGGATCGTCGCTGGGCGGGGTGTCTGTGGCCGGAACATCCGTGGCGGGAGCATCCGTGGCAGGAGCCGGCTCGGCCGGCGGCGTGGCCGGCTTTTCCGGCAGCGACGGCGGCGTGGCCTCGGGCGCCATCTGCACCGGCACTTCGCCGGCCGGCTGCGCCGGCGCGGTCACCGGCACCGGCTTGGTCGGCAGGACCAGCGGGCCCTTGTTGCCGCAGGCGGAAAGGCCCAGGACGAGGGCGGTCAGGAACAGCAGGGGGCGTGCATTCATGGCCGCAGTGTAGCCCGCGCGCGCGGCCGAACGAAGCTCAGCGCGGCGGCGGTTCAGGTCGCGCCCAGAGCCAGATTGCGACCACGGTCATGATCCCGGTGCCGGTCGCGGCCATCCACCATTTCGGCGCTGTCATAAACATGATCGCGGCGCAGGCCGCCATCATGCCCACGGCCAGCCGTTTGGCCCGGCGGCTGACCGCGCCATGGGCCTGCCAATCGCGGATCATCGGCCCGAACTGGCGGTGCGCCAGCAGCCAGGCGTGCAGGCGCTGCGAGCCGCGCGCGGCGGCGAAGGCCGACAGCAGCACGAAGGGCACGGTGGGCAGGCCCGGCACCACGATGCCGACGATGCCCAGACCCAGGCTGGCATAGGCCAGCAACCACCAGGCCCAGCGGAAGCGGCTGGGCGATGCCGGCGGGGGCGATGCCGGCGGGGGAGATACCGGCGCGGGCGGTTCGGGCGGCGGCAGGTCGGTCATGCCGCCAGTATGCGGCCACGGCGCGCGCCGTGGCCGCGCTGCGCACGCGCTACTGCGTTGCGGCGGCGGTGCCGTCGCCGGCCAGGCCGAGCTGGCCCAGCATGAAGGCGAACATTTCCGAACGCTCCCGGTACTGGCGGAAGCGGCCGGACTTGCCGCTGTGGCCGCCTTCCATGTTGGTGCGGAACAGCAGCGGGTGCTTGCCGGTGTTCAGATCGCGCAGGCGCGCCACGTACTTGGCCGGTTCGAAGTACTGCACCTGCGAATCCCACAGGCCGGTGCCGACGAACATGGCCGGGTAGGCCTGCTTGGACAGGTTGTCGTAGGGCGAGTACGAGAGCATGTAGTCGTAGTACTTCTTCTGCTCCGGGTTGCCCCACTCGTCGTACTCGTTGGTGGTCAGCGGGATGCTGGCGTCGAGCATGGTGGTGACCACGTCGACGAAGGGCACCTGCGACAGGATCACCCGGTACTTGTCCGGCGCCATGTTGCTGATCGCGCCCATCAGCAGGCCGCCGGCGCTGCCGCCGTAGGCGGCGACGCGGTCGGGCGCGGCGTAGCCGGCCTTGACCAGGTAGTCGGTGACGTCGATGAAGTCGGTGAAGGTGTTCTTCTTGCGCAGCAGCTTGCCGTCGTCGTACCACTTGCGGCCCATTTCCTGGCCGCCGCGGATGTGGGCGATGGCGTAGACCATGCCGCGGTCGAGCAGGCTGACGTTGGTCACGCTGAAGCCCGGGTCCATCGAGGCGCCGTAGCTGCCGTAGCCGTACTGCAGCAGCGCCGCGGTGCCGTCCTTGCGGAAGCCCTTCTTGTAGACCAGCGACACCGGAATGCGCGCGCCGTCGCGCGCCGGCACCCAGACGCGCTCGGTCACGTATTGGCTGGGGTCGTAGCCGCCCAGCACCGGCTGGCGCTTGAGCAGGCGGCGCTCGCCGGTCTGCACGTTGAGCTCGTACACCGTGGCCGGCGTGGTCAGCGAGGTGTAGCTGTAGCGCAGCCACGGCGTGCCGGGTTCGGGGTTGGCGTCCAGGCCCATCGAATAGGCCGGCTCGTCGGCCTTGACGTATTCGTCCTTGCCGTCGTTCTTGAGAATGCGCACGCGCTCCAGCGCATCGGAGCGCTCGGCGATGGCGGCGTAGCCGTCGAACAGTTCCACGCCCTCGACGAACACGTCGTCGCGGTGGGCGACCCAGTCCTTCCAGTCCTTGCGCGAGGTCGAGGCGCTGGGTGCGGTGACCAGCTTGAAGTTGGTGGCGCCGTCGGCGTTGGTGCGGATCACCCAGCGGCCGTCGAAGTGGTCGGCGCCGTATTCCACGTCGCGGGTGCGCGGCGCGAGCACGGTGAACCGGGACGGGTCGGCGGCCGGCGCGTAGCGCATCTCGTCCGACACGGTGCTGCTGACGTGGATGACGATGTAGCGGTCGTCGCGGGTGCGATCGATGCCCATGTAGAAGCTGTCGTCCTTCTCCTCGTAGACCACCGGGTCCAGCTTGGGATCGGTGCCCAGCACGTGCTTCTTGACCCGCTTGGTCAGCAGGGTCTCGGGATCGTTCTCGACGTAGAACAGGGTCTTGTTGTCGTCGGCCCAGACCAGGTTGGCCGACACGCCGGCGATGGCGTCGGCGTAGGTTTCGCCGGTGGCCAGGTTCTTGAAGCGGATGGTGTACTGGCGGCGGCCGTTGGTGTCGTCGGCATAGGCCAGCAGGTTGTTGTCGGGGCTGACTTCCCAGTCGCCGACGCTGTAGTAGTCCTTGCCCGCGGCCAGCGCGTTGACGTCCAGCAGCACCTGCTCGCCGGCGAAATCGGCCGCGCCGTTGGCCTGCTGGATCGACACGGCGTCGACGCCGGCGCCGTCCTTGCGGCGGCCGTAGACCAGGTAATCCTTGCCGGCCTCGAAACGGCCGTAATACCAATAGCCGCGTTCGCGGTACGGCACCGAGCTGTCGTCCTGCTTGATGCGCGCGACGATCTCGTTATAGACCTTGTCCTCCAGCGGCTTCAGCGCGGCCATCTGCGCATCGACGTAGGCGTTCTCGGCCTTGAGATAGGCCAGCATCTCCGGGTTCTCGCGCTTGTCGTCGCGCAGCCAGTAGTACTCGTCCTGGCGCTGCGCGCCGAACGGCGCCTTGACCGTGTGCGGCTTCTTGGCCGGGTGCGGCGGCTGCGCTGCGTCGGCGGCTACGGTATGGAAGGAAGTGGTCATCAGGAGCGTGGCCGCGAAGGTAAGGAACGAGATTTTCATATGGGGTCCGCCGGAGGGTTCCTCAATGCTGCGTTGCGGGCCGGGAGGGGGGCGGATCTGAACCCGCTTGGCCGAATCGCCTTCCCCCTGGCCCTTCTTTCCGATTGCGTCCTTCCGGCGCAAGCCGGAACCCATTTCGACTTCGCGCGTTCACGCAAGGCTCAATGCCGGTGCAAACGCAACATGGGTTCCGGCTTGCGCCGGAATGACGGCCGTCCCCGGGCGCCGAGCGGCGCCCAGGGACGGGCTTACATCACTTGCCCGACAACTGCTTCCACAGGAAGGTGTAGGCCAGCGCGCTCATGTGCGCGGCCTGGGCGTTGTTGGCCGAGCCGCCGTGGCCGCCTTCGATGTTCTCGTAGTAGCGCACGTTCTTACCGGCCTCGGACATCTTGGCCATCATCTTGCGCGCGTGGCCCGGGTGCACGCGGTCGTCGCGCGTGGAGGTGGTGAACAGGGTCGGCGGGTAGTCGCGCTTGGCGTCGAACAGATGGTAGGGCGAGAAGGTCTTGATGAACTCCCAATCGGCGGTGTCGGGATCGCCGTACTCGGCCATCCACGAGGCGCCGGCCAGCAGGTGGCTGTAGCGCTTCATGTCCAGCAGCGGCACCTGCACCACCACCGCGCCGAACAGCTCGGGGTACTGGGTGAGCATGTTGCCGGTGAGCAGGCCGCCGTTGCTGCCGCCCTGCACGCCCAGATGCTTGGGCGAGGTGACCTTGCGCGCGATCAGGTCCTGCGCGACCGCGGCGAAGTCCTCGTAGGCGCGATGGCGGTTGGCCTTGAGCGCGGCCTGGTGCCAGCGCGGGCCGTACTCGCCGCCGCCGCGGATATTGGCCACCACGTACACGCCGCCCTTCTCCAGCCAGCCCTTGCCGACGCTGCCGGAATAGCCCGGGGTCATCGACACTTCGAAACCGCCGTAGCCGTAGAGCAGGGTCGGCGCGGTGCCGTCGTACTTCAGGCCCTTGGGGCGGACGATGAAGTACGGGACCTTGGTGCCGTCCTTGCTGGTGGCGAAGTGCTGCTCGATGGTGTCGCCCGACCCGTCGAAGAAGGTCGGCATGGTCTTGAGCGTTTCCGGCTTCTGGCCCAGCGTCGCCAGCGACAGCGTCGACGGGGTCAGGTAGTCGGTGGCGGTCAGCCACACGTCGTCGTTGTGGTCGTCGTCGACCGCGCTCACGCCGATGCTGCCGAACGCCGGCGCGCCGACGAATTCGGCGCGCTGCCATTCGCCCGGGCCCGGGGTCAGCACGCTGAGCTTGTACTTCACGTCTTCCATGACGTTGAGCACCAGCTTGTTGCGGGTCCAGGTGGCGCCGGCCAGCGAGCTGCGCTGCGTGGGCTCGAACAGCACGGTGAACTCGCGCTTGCCGGCCATGAAGTCGTCGAAGCGGGTGACGATCAGGCTGCCGGGCTTATAGGTCTTGCCGCCGGCGGTGTAAGGCTCGCGCAGCTCCAGGCTCAGCCATTCGCGGTGCACGCCCTTCTCGGCCGAGTTGGGCGCGTCGACCTTGGTCAGCTTGCCGTCGGCGCCGCGCAGGTACAGCTCGTTGTTGTAGAAGGCGATAGTGCGCGAGACGAAATCGCGCTCGAAGCCGGGCGTGGAATCGTGGCCGGCGGCGATGTACATGTCCTCCGGCTTGCCTTCGTAGACCACGGTGGCGGCGCTGAGCGGGGTGCCGCGCTTCCACTGCTTGACGATGCGCGGGTAGCCCGACGAGGTCATGCTGCCCCGGCCGAAGTCGGTGAACACATAGACGTTGTCGCGGTCGATCCAGCCCAGGCCGCCCTTGGCTTCGGGACGGAAGTAGCCGTCCTTGACCCAGGTCTTGCTGGCCAGGTCGAACTCGCGGGTCACGTCGGCGTCGGCGCCGCCGCGCGAGAGCGCGATCAGGCAGCGCTGGTAGTCGGGCTTGAGGCAGTCGGCGCCGTGCCAGACCCAGTTCTCGCCCTCGGCCTGGTTGAGCGCGTCCAGGTCGATCACGGTTTCCCAGTTCGGCTTGTCCTTGCGGTACTCGGCCAGGCTGGTGCGGCGCCACAGGCCGCGCTGGTGCTTGGCGTCCTTCCAGAAGTTGTAATAGTGGTCGCCGATCTTCATCACGCCGGGGATCTTGGCGTCGGAGTCGAGGATGGCGCGGATGTCGGCCTCGAGCTTCTTGAACTCGGGGCTGTCGGCCAGTTCGGCCTCGGCGGCCTGGTTGCGCTCGCGCACCCAGGCGAGCGCGCGCTCGCCCTGCACGTCTTCCAGCCAGGCATAGGGATCGGTCGCGTCGGTCACGGCAGCGGCTTCCTTGGCAGGGGCGGCACCGGCGACCGGGGCGGTCAGGCCGGCAATACCGATGGATAACGCGGCCACGGAAACGAGCAGCGGCTTACTGGGCTGGGACAGCGAGGACATCGGCGCTCCGCAAAACGGGGAAAGGCCGAACGCTAGCACAGGCCCCCGCCGGGCCCGCCTGTCCGAAGTCATAGGGGGAGCCGGGCGCGCCGGCGCGTTGCGCGGCGGCCCGTGTGCCGGGCGGAATGGTGTTTTGCCGACTTTGGCCGGACGACCGGTCCGAGGACGATTAAGCGGCGCGGGCGACCGCCGCGGCTCCGGCCACGGCCGGCCGCGCGCGGCGCCGGGCCTGCGCGCCCGCGCGACGGCGGCGCGGGGCCGCGGCGGCGACCGGGTCCTGCGCCCGCAGCGGCAGGCGGAAGCGGTGCAGCGCCCACCAGGCGGTCAGCGGCATGGCCAGCAGCCACAGCGGCAGCCAGCCGATCTGGGCGCTGAAGGCGCGCGCGGCCGGCAGCAGCAGCACCAGCGCGGCGCCGATGGCCACGGCGTAGCGCAGGGCCTGTTCGATACGCGGATCGACGGCGTCGGCGTCGGCGCGGCGGGCGGTGGGGGCGGCGGTCTGGCGCATGGCGGGCTCCGGTGGCGGGCGGGTCTGGGGACCCGGTGGAGTCACCTTGGCCGGTGGATGTCTCAGAGGCTGCGACCCGGCTGAGCGTCCGCGCTTTGCTCTCTGTGGGAGCGGCGTAAGCCGCGATTGCCCCGCATCCCGAAAACCTCCAGCCGTCCGGCGGCGGCCACTGCGCTGTCGCAAACGGCTGTGGGGTAGGAGCGGCGTGAGCCGCGACATGCGCAGGTGGCCGGGGTGGCGTGGTCGCGGCTCACGCCGCTCCTACCCCAGGGCAAAGGCGGGCTTTAGTAGCCGGCGGCGTCCAGGGCTTTGTCGGCTTCGGCGCGGCCCAGCGCGATGAGTTCCTTGGCGCGCCAGAACTCGTAGAACTGGCAGGCGTCGCGCGGGATGCGGATGACCAGTTCGGGAGGGTCCAGAGCCAGGTGCACGCGCGCGATCTGCGCCTGCATGGTGTCCAGCGAACGCGCCATGAGTTCGCTGAAGCCCAACTCGTGTTCGCCGCCCTCGTTCCCGTCTTCCTCCTCGTTGCGCCGCCAACGCTCGCCGAACCAGCGCAGCAGACGCGCGCCACGGTGGCCGCCGCCGTCGTCGGCGTCGTCGTGCGCCGCATCGGCGATGCGTTCCACCGGCGCGCCATGCCGCGCCGGCGTACCCGGCGGCCGGGTCGGCCAGCCGTGCATGTCCACCGCGATCAGGCGGTGGGCGTCGGACAGGCGCGTGGCCGCGATCGGCAGCGGCGCGAGCAGGCCGCCGTCGACCAGTTCGCGGCCGTGCAGTTCGTAGGGCGTGAACACGCCGGGGATGGCGATCGACGCGCGCACCGCGTCCCACAGGTCGCCTTCGCGCAGCCATACCTCGCGCTGGCGCAGCAGGTCCACGGCCACCGCGGTGAAGGCGATCGGCAGCTGTTCGATGCGCGGTTCGCCGGCCAGTTCGCGCAGCGCGTGCATCAGCCGCTCGCCGCGGAACAGCGAGGCCTGGCCCAGCGCCGGGTCGAGCAGGCGCAGCATGTCGGTGCGGCTCAGGCTCAGCAGCCAGTCGCGGTAGGTCTCGAGCTTGCCGGCCGCGTACAGGCCGCCGACCAGGGCGCCGCTGGAGGAGCCGGCCACCGCCACCACATTGAGTTCGCGCGCCTGCAGCGCCTCGATCACGCCGATCTGGGCCAGCCCGCGCGCGCCGCCGGCGCCCAGCACCAGCGCGACGGCCTCGTCGCTGCGGATGCGCGGAGCGTCGGCTGCGGCCATCAGCGGTCGTAGTTGCCCAGGGCCAGCGACAGCATGCTCTTGGCCTGCTCGCGCAGCACCGCCGGCTCGACGATCTCGGCGTCGCTGCCGTAATGCATCACGTCCATCAGCAGCTCGCGCCCGGCGCTGTAGGGCAGCTTGAGCTCGTAGCGGCCGTCGGGCAGGAAGCGCCCTTGCTGCTGCGAATGCCAGTGCTCGTCGGCGACCCAGCGCGCGGCCTTGGCGCTGAACAGGATCGTGGCCCAGCCCTTGGGCGTGCCGGAGAAGATGCCGTAACTGGAGGCCAGGTGCCGGTCCAGTTCCTCGTCGGGCACGTCGCGGGCCTCGCCCTCGCCGATGCGCGCGGCGCTGATGCGGTCGACCGAGAAACTGCGCAGCGCCTCGCGCTCGTGGTCCCAGGCGTCCAGGTACCAGTTCTCGCGGTAATGGGTCAGGCGCTGCGGCGAGACGTTGCGGCGGGTGCGCTCGTCGGTGGAACGCGCGCGGTATTCGAAGCTCAGCGTCTTGCGGTCCAGCACCGCGGTGGCCACGGTGCGGAACGCGGTCTCGTCCAGGCGCCGGGTGCGGTGCGGGATCACCCGCACCCGCTCCACCGGCACGCGGCGGCCGCCGGCGTGTTCGTCCAGCAGCTTTTCGATGCGGTGCTGCAGCGGCGCCAGGGCGTTGGACAGCACGCCGCCGCCGCTGCGCAGCAACAACTGCTGCGCGGCCAGCAGCGAGTGCAGCTCTTCCGAGCTCAGCCACAGGCCGGGCAGCTCGAAGCGGTCGCCTTCGCTGGTGTCGTAGCGGAAGCCGGCCTCGCCGTTGCCGACCACCGGCGCCATCAGGTAGTCGCGCAGGTAGGCCAGGTCGCGGTAGACGGTGGCGCGCGAGCACTCCAGGTCCTCCTGCAGGCGTTGCACGGTCACCGGGTAACGCGCCGCGGTCAGGATGCGGTGCAGGGCGTGGATGCGTTCGATGCGTTCCATGGCAGGCGTCGGGGGGATGCGTAGTCCGGCGCCTAGCATGGCACCCGCGCCCACGCAGCCGCTACTGCCGTCGACGAGAAGCCGATCACGGCGCGCGCATGGGCACCGCGGCTAACGGCTGTTTAACCGCCCGCGGCGCAAGATGCGCGACCTGAGAACGGAAGCCGGGCATGCGGACACGGACGTGGTGGTGCGACCAGGCGCTGGCCGCTGCGATCGTGATCGCCACGCACCTGTTGATCGTTCTGGGCTTGAACCGTTACCTGCGCCCTGAGCCGGCCGCGGCGGAGCCTGCGCCCGAGGACGCCTTGCAAGTGCGGTTCGTCCCGCGTTCGCGTCCGCCCGCCGCCACGCCCTCGCCCTCGCCCGCACCCATCGCCGCGCGCCCGCGCCGCGATACGCGGATCGCTCCGCAGCAAGCCCGGCCGATGCCGCCAGCGCCGATCGACATCCCCGCCGACGCCGCAGCGCCGCAAGCGCGCCCGCTGTCGGCGGTGTACCTGCCACCCGCCGCGCCCGCGCGGCCGCCGCCGGGCATGCAGACCGACGCCGATCCTTTCGCCAAGCGCACGCCGCGCCTGCCCGGCGCGGGCGCGACCCTGGGCCTGCCGATGCGCGAACCGATGAGCGCGGCCAATGCGGTGGAAGCGGTGGGCAAACTGTTCGGCGGACGCAGTTCGCCCTGCCCCGAGAACCGCGCCGACATCGCCGCGCTGGCCGCCGGCGGCGACCGCGCCGCGCTGGAACGCGCGGTGGATTTCGAACGCCGCTACTGCCGCCCCTGAGCCGCGCCTCCGGTCGGCGCAAGCTCGCCCGCTCAAACTCGCTCGATTCGACGCACGCAGGCACAATGACCGGATGCGAGAGCCGACGCTGAACTATTCGCCATCGCCGGGCGACGAGGTCAAGACCACGACCTGCTACATGTGCGCCTGCCGCTGCGGCATCAAGGTCTGGCTTGCCGACGGCAAGATCCGCTATATCCAAGGCAATCCCGAGCACCCGGTCAATCAGGGCGTGCTCTGCGCCAAAGGCTCGGCCGGGATCATGCAGCATTACTCGCCGGCGCGGCTGGACAAGCCGCTGCTGCGCGTGGGCGAACGCGGCAGCGGCGAGTTCCGCGAGATCGAATGGGACCAGGCGCTGGAGATCGCCGCCGGCTGGCTGGCGCCGATCCGCGAACGCAACCCGGACGAGCTGGCCTTCTTCACCGGCCGCGACCAGTCGCAGGCGCTGACCGGCTGGTGGGCGCAGCAGTTCGGCACGGTCAACTACGCCGCCCACGGCGGCTTCTGCTCGGTCAACATGGCCGCCGGCGGTCTGTACACCCTGGGCGGTTCGTTCTGGGAATTCGGCGAGCCCGACTGGGAGCGCACGCGTTACCTGATGCTGTGGGGCGTGGCCGAAGACCACGACTCCAACCCGATCAAGCTCGGCTTGGGCAAGCTCAAGGCGCACGGCGCCAAGATCGTCGCGGTCAATCCGGTGCGCAGCGGCTACGGCGCCATCGCCGACGAATGGATCGGCATCCGCCCGGGCACCGACGGCCTGTTCGCCTTCGCCCTGATCCACGAACTGCTCAAGGCCGACCGCATCGACCTGGATTACCTGGTGCGCTACGCCAACGCGCACTGGCTGGTGGTCCGCAACCCGGGCGGCGCCGACGACGGCCTGTTCGCGCGCGATGCCGACGGCCACGCGCTATGCGCGCTGCGCGGCGCGGACGCCGTCACGTTCGCGCGCGCCGACGCGGTGGACATTTCGCCCGCGGTGGTCGGCGAGTACGTATTGCCCGACGGCCGCAACGCGGTGCCGGTGTTCCACCTGCTGGCCGAGCGCTACCTGGACCCGCAGTACGCGCCCGATGCGGTCAGCGAGCGCTGCGGCATTCCCGCCGACACCATCCGCCGGATCGCGCGCGAACTCGCGCAAGCCGCGTTCGAGCAACCGCTGCGCCTGCCCATCGCCTGGACCGACGCCTGGGGCCGCGAGCACGACGAGATGGTCGGCCGCCCGGTCGCCATGCACGCCATGCGCGGTATCAGCGCGCACAGCAACGGCTTCCACACCTGCCGCGCGCTGCACCTGCTGCAGTTGCTGCTGGGCGCGGTCGACACGCCCGGCTCGTTCCGCTACCAGCCGCCCTTCCCCAAGCCGATCGCGCCGCCGAACCGGCCGGGCAAGGCGCGCCAGGCCAACGGCGTGCTCGACGCCGCGCCGCTGGGCTTCGTGCACGCGCCCGAAGACCTGGTGGTGGACGAGCACGGCGAGCCGCGCCGCATCGACCATGCCTATTCCTGGGCCTACCCGCTGTCGGCGCACGGCATGATGCACAGCGTGATCCGCAACGCCTGGGCCGGCGATCCGTACAAGATCGACACGCTGATGATGTTCATGGCCAACATGAGCTGGAACTCGGCGATGAACACGCGCGAGACCATCGGCTGGCTGACCGACAAGGACGCCAACGGCGACTACCGCATACCGCGCATCATCTACGCCGACGCCTACGCCTCGGAGATGGTGGCCTACGCCGACCTGGTCCTGCCCGACACCACCTACCTGGAACGCTTCGACGCGATCAGCATGCTGGACCGGCCGATCTCCGACGCCGAAAGCGCGATCGACGCGATCCGCCACCCGGTGGTCGATTCCAAGCAGCAGCGCGAAGGCCGCGACGTGCGCGGTTTCCAGTCGGTGCTGATCGACCTGGGCGCACGCCTGGGCCTGCCCGGCCTGGTCCTGGAAGACGGCAGCGCGCGCTACCGCGACTACGCCGACTACATACAGCGCCACGAACGCGCGCCCGGCGTGGGCCTGCTGGCGGGCTGGCGCGGCGAACGCGGCGAGCTGGAAGCCAAGGGCCCGCCCAACCCCGAGCAGCTGCAGCGCTACATCGACAACGGCGGCTACTGGCGCAGCGAGATTCCCGAGCACGCGCGCTATTTCAAGATGGCCAACCGCGGCTATCTGGATTGGGCGCAGAAGATGGGCTTCATCGGCCACGCCGATCCCATCGTGCTGCAGCTGTACTCCGAGACCCTGCAGAAATTCCGCCTGGCCGCGCAAGGCCACGGCGAGCGCCAGCCGCCGCAGCGTCATCGCGAACGCGTGGCCACTTATTTCGATCCGCTGCCGATCTGGTACGAGCCTTTCGAGGGCGCCCAGGTCGACGACATCCCAGGTGAAGGCAGCGCGCAGCGCTATCCGCTCAGCGCGGTGACCCAGCGGCCGATGTTCATGTACCACGCCTGGGGTTCGCAGAACGCCTGGCTGCGCCAGATCGCCGCGCGCAACTATCTGTACCTGCACCCCGACACCGGCGCGCGCTACGGCATCGGCGACGAGGATTGGGTGACGGTGGAGTCGCACCAGGGCCGCATCACCGTGCAGGCCAAGTTCGCCGGCAACGTGCAGCCCGACACGGTCTGGACCTGGAACGCGATCGGCAAGCGCAAGGGCGCCTGGCGCCTGGGCCAGGACGCGCCGGAAGGCCGCCAGGGCTTCCTGCTCAACCACCTGATTTCCGACCTCACCCCGCGCGGCGACTACATCAACGCCGACCCGGTCACCGGCCAGGCGGCGTGGTTCGACCTGCGCGTGCGCATCGAACGCGCGCAGCCGGACACCCAGAGCCAGCCGCAGTTCGCGCCCTTGGCCCTGGGCACGGCCGACAACCGACCGCTGCGCTACGGCGCGGCCTTCCGCGACAAGGCGCGCCGATGAAACGACCCCTACGCATGCTGACCGGCTGGGCCTGCATCGCGCTGAGCTTCGCCCTGGTGATCCTGATCGGCGTGGGCGTGTTCGACCCGGTCGGCAGCGCCGGCGGGCGCGGTTCGCTGACGCCGGTGCTGGTGGGCCTGCTGCCCAGCGTGAGCTTCGGCATCGCCCTGTTCGCGCTGGGCGTGTGGCTGATCACCACGGCGCGCAAGCCATGACCGCCCTGCCGCCGCCGGGCAAGAAGAAAATGGGCCTGGTCATCGACCTGGACACCTGCGTGGGCTGCCATGCCTGCGCGGTGAGCTGCAAGGAATGGAACGCGGGCGGGTTCGCCGCGCCGCTGACCGACGAGAGCCCTTACGGCAAGGACCCCAGCGGGGTCTGGTTCAACCGCGTGCACAGTTACGAGATCGCGGCCGAAGCGCCGGCTGCCGGCGGTTGCGGCAGCGCGGCGGCCGCGCCGCAGCCGGCGATGACCCTGCACTTCCCGCGCTCCTGCCTGCATTGCGAGACCCCGGCCTGCGTCACCGTCTGCCCCACCGGCGCCAGCTACAAGCGCGCCGAGGACGGCATCGTGCTGGTGGACGAGGACAAGTGCATCGGCTGCAAGCTGTGCTCCTGGGCCTGCCCCTACGGCGCGCGCGAATACAGCCAGGTCGAAGGCGTGATGAAGAAATGCACGCTGTGCATCGACCGCATCTACAACGAACACCTGGACGAGGCCGAGCGCCAGCCCGCCTGCGTGCAGGCCTGCCCCACTCGCGCACGCCACTTCGGCGACCTCGGCGATCCCGAGTCCAAGGTGTCGAAGCTGGTGGCCGAGCGCGGCGGCGTCGACCTGATGCCGCAGCTGGGTTACCAACCCACCAACAAGTACCTGCCGCCGCGGCCGCGCCGCGCGGGCGAGTCCGACCCGAAGGCTGCGCCGCCGCAGGAAACGCTGGACACCGCGGCGCTACCGCCGGTACTGCGCTGGCTGGATAAGGTGTTGTCCCGATGAGCGCGCAACCCGCCGAGTCCGCCGCTGTCTTCATTGCCGCGAAGACGGTGCGCGCATCGATCGCAGCACCGGCTTTTACGCCCAACCCGCTGCCGGTGCGCTGATGCATCCCGCCTTCTCGGTCATCCTGTTCACCACCCTGTCCGGTGCCGGCTACGGCCTGCTGGCCTGGCTGGGCGCCTTGCTCGCCAGTTCGCGGCTGGCTTCGCTGCATGCGATCTCCGACGATCCCACCGCCACGGCGTTCGTGATGCTGTGGCTGCTGGCGCCGGGCCTGGTTCTGGCCGCAGTCGGCCTGCTCGCCTCGACCTTCCATCTGGGCAAGCCGCTGCGTGCCTGGCGCGCGTTCTCGCAGTGGCGCACCTCGTGGCTGTCGCGCGAGGGCGTGCTGTCGCTGGCCAGCTTCGTGCCGGCGCTGGCCCTGGCCGCGCTGGCACTGCCGGTCGCGCGCGGCGACCTGGACACCGCCGCGCGCTTGGCGGCGTGGGCGCCGTGGTTGGGCGGCGCGCTGACCGTGCTGTCGCTGCTGACGGTGGTGTGCACGGCGATGATCTACGCCTCGCTGCCGCCGATTCCGGCCTGGCGCCACCGCCTGGTGGTGCCGGTGTACCTGGGTTTCGCCCTGCTCACCGGCTGGGGCCTGCTGGCCGCGCTGCTGCCGATGACCGGCACCGACCGCGCAGAACTGCGTCATCTGGCGCTGGCCCTGGCGGTGCTGGCGGTGGCGCTGGCGGCGATGAAGCTGCGCTACTGGCGCGCCATCGACACCGCGCCGCTCACCGCCACCCGCGCCGACGCGGTCGGCCTGCCCGGGCGCAGTCTGGACGTGTTCGAACGTCCGCACACCCAGGACAACTACCTGACCCGCGAAATGGGCTACGTGCTCGCGCGCAAGCACGCGCGCAAGCTGCGGCTGATCGCGCTGGCGCTGTTCGGCGCGGTGCCGGCGCTGCTGGCGGCGCTGACCTGGCTGGCGCCGGGACTGGCCGGCCTGAGCTTCCCGCTGGCGGCCCTGGCCGCGCTGACCGGCGCCCTGGTCGAACGCTGGCTGTTCTTCGCCCAGGCCCGGCACCTGGTCACGCTGTACTACTGAAAGCGGGGCGTGAACGCCGGTTCAGGCCGCGTCTTGGGCCTGTAACCGGTTCCATGGCATGCTTTCCACTCTCTCCGCCGTACCCTACGACGATGTCCGCCTGGCTCGGGCTCGCCCTGTTGGGGAGCCCCTTCGTCACATTGCCGATGCCGGTCGCCGGCGACCCGACGCTGATGGCCCTGGCCAGCGATCCGGCGCAGATGCGGCTGTACTGCTTTTCCACGCGCTGCGGCGACGAGGAATGGCGGCTGGCGCTGGCGTCGCCGCCGCAGCCCACGCGCGCCTTGAGCGGCATGCCCAAAACGCCGCGCGCGCGCGCGCCCAGCCTGCCGGGCAACCGCCGCTACATCGGCTTGAACGCGCCGGCCACGCCGCGCGAGAGCCGCGGTTCGTATTCCAACGATTTCCGCATCGGCACCCGCTACGGCGTGCAGGCCCTGCGCGACGGCCCCACCCAGCTGGGCCTGCAATTCGGCGCCGGCTACCGGCTCGCGCCGCTGTACGACGACGGCATCAACCGCCCGGGCGCGGTGATGCGCGGCGAGGTCAACTTCGGCCAACGCATCGGCGACCGCGCGCAGTGGCGCCAGCGCGTGTTCGTCGAAAGCGGCCACGGCTTCACCTTCGTCAAGCAGTCGGTGCAGCTGGATGTGCAGCTGTGGCCGGACTGGACCCTGGAAACCGACTTCGCCATCCGCCACGACTCCGAAGGCGGCGGCGGCAGCGAATCGGCCGAAAGCTCGATCGAACTGCGCCGGCGTTTTTGATCCTGCTTTGGGGTAGGAGCGGCGTCCCACGGGATTCCCTTCGGTCATGAGCCGCGACCGCGAACCCACAACGACTGCGCCCTTCGCTTCCTCCCTGTAGGAGCGGCGCGAGCCGCGACCGCGCCCTAGCGCAAACGGCGCAACTCCCGAGTTCTACAGCAACCACCCGCCCCGCTTTCTGTGGGAGCGGCGTAAGCCGCGATGGTTATCTCGGTACTCGGAGAAATCGCGGCTTACGCCGCCCCCACAGAAAGCCGCTGCGATGCAGGCTGCGCCGTAGGTGTGGCTTCGCGGTCGCGGCTTATGCCGCTCCTACCCCAAAGCGGTAGCGTTGCGGACTGGCGCCGTAGGTGTGGCTTCGCGGTCGCGGCTCGCGCCGCTCCTACAGGGGCAGGCGGGGCTGCGTTGTTTACAGCGCCGCGGCGATGAAATCGCCGGCGCCTTGCGCCAGCAGGGCCTGGGCGACTTCCAGGCCCAGGCATTCGGGCGCGTCGCCGCGGCCCAGGGCCTGGGCGCGGACCTGGCGGCCGTCGGCGGCGCCGACCAGGCCGTGCAGATGCAGGTGCGGGCCGTCCAATAGCGCGTGCGCGGCCACCGGCACGTGGCAGCTGCCGTGCAGGGCGCGGTTCATCGCCCGCTCGGCCTCCACGCAGGTGCGGGTGTCGGCGTGATCCAGCGCGGCGCAGAGGGCGCGCGTGGCCAGGTCCTCGTCGCGGCATTCGATCGCGATCGCGCCCTGCGCCGGCGCCGGCAGCCATTCCGGCGCGGCCAGGCGGGTGCGCACGCGCGCCTGCAGGCCCAGGCGCTCCAGCCCGGCCACGGCCAGCACAATGGCGTCGTACTCGCCCGCGTCGAGCTTGGCCAGGCGGGTGTTGACGTTGCCGCGCAGGTCCAGCAACTGCAGGTCCGGGCGGCGCGCGCGCAGCTGGGCCTGACGGCGCAGCGAGGACGTGCCCACGCGCGCGCCCTGCGGCAGCGCGGCCAGGTCGATGTAATGCGGGCTGACGAAGGCGTCGGCATAGTCGGCGCGCTCCAGGATCGCCGGCAGGGCGAAGCCCGGCTCCAGCTCCATCGGCACGTCCTTGAGCGAATGCACGGCGCAGTCGGCCTCGCCGCGCTGCATCGCCAGCTCCAGCTCCTTCAGGAACAGGCCCTTGCCGCCGATGGCCGCCAGCGAGCGGTCCAGCACCTCGTCGCCGCGCGTGCTCATGGGCACCAGGCTCACCTCCAGGCCGGGGTGGGCGGCGCGCAGGCGGGCGGCGACGTGCTCGGTCTGCCACAGGGCGAGCGGGCTTTTGCGGGTGGCGATGCGGAGGCGGGTCATGGGCGGGATTATCGCCCGGGGAGCAAATCCCCCCTAGCCCCCCTTTTTCAAAGGGGGGAACGGCATTGCTCCCCCCTTTGAAAAAGGGGGGGGTCGGGGGGATTTGCCCCACCCGCTACAGATGCTTCAACGTCTCCCGCAGCGCCGACACGCAGCGGCGGCTGACTTCCAGCGGCTGCTTGCCGTGGCGCAGCACCGCCTGCACGTGCCCGTCGGGGCAGCGCTTGAGCTCGACGATCTCGTGGCGCGCGACCAGGCAGTTGCGGTGGATGCGCACGAAGCGCTCGCCGAACTCGTCTTCCAGCGACTTCAGCGATTCCTCGATCAGGTCCTCGCCGCGCGCGTGATGCACGATCACGTACTTCTCTTCGGCGTGCAGGTAGTGCACGTCCTCGATCGGGATCAGGCGCAGGCTGCCGCGCAGGCGCGCGCACAGGTGGGTGCGGCGTTGGCCGGTGGCCGGTTCGTCGCCGCCGCGTTCGCGGCCCGCGGCGAAGGTGCGCACGCGTTCCAGCGCCGCGCTCAGGCGTTCGGCGCGCACCGGCTTGACCAGGTAGTCGATGGCCTCGGCCTCGAACGCCGACAGCGCATGCGCGTCGTAGGCGGTGCAGAACACCACCGCCGGGCGCGGCTCGAACGCGGCCAGGTGGCGCGCGGCCTCCAGGCCGTCGATGCCGGGCATGGCGATGTCCAGCAGCACCAGGTCGGGCTGATGTTCGGCGCAGGCGTGCAGCGCGTGCTGGCCGTCGGCGGCCTCGGCCACGATCTCCACGCCCTGCTGTTCGGCCAGCAACGTGCGCAGGCGCTCGCGCGCCAGCGGCTCGTCGTCGGCGATGACCACCCTCATTGCGCCCTTCATCGGTACAGCGCCTCCACCCCGGTCGGCACGTGCAGTTCGCACAGATAGTAGCCCTGCGCCCAGCCGGCGGTCATCCGGGCCTGGGGGCCATAGGCGTAGCGCAGGCGCTGGCCGATGCTGCGCTGGGCGTGGCGGGTGCCGCCGTTGTCCGCGTCCTCGGCCGGGGCCGGGGCCGGATTGCGGACCCGCAGGGCCAGGCTGGCCCCCTCCACCGCCAGCTCGATCTCGACCGCGCCGCCGGCCGGCAGCCGCGACACGCCGTGCAGCACCGCGTTCTCGACCAGGGGTTGCAGCACCAGCCGCGGCATCGGCAGGGTCCAGGGCAGCGGCTCGTGCTTGCGCCACTCCACCGTCAGCCGCTCGCCCAGGCGCAGTTGCTCGATGGCCAGGTAGCGCTCGGCCAGCTCGACCTCCTCGGCCAGGCTGGAGTCGGACTCGCCGGCGCCCAGCGCGGCGCGGAACAAATCGGACAGGTCCAGCACCGCACGCTCGGCCACCACCGCGTCGCTGCGCACCAGGCTGGCGATGGTGTTCATGCTGTTGAACAGGAAATGCGGCTTGATCCGCGCCTGCAGGGCGTCGACCTCGGCGCGCGCGCTGGCGCGCACCTGCGCCTTCCAGCTGTCGTTGACGTAGAGGTAGCGCAGCACCACGCCCACCGCGAGCATGCTGACCGCCGCGGTGCCCAAGGTGAACCGCCAGAAGGTGACGCCCGGCGGGACCAGGCTGGCGCCCACGGCGTTGTCGATGGAATGGGTCATGGCCGCGAACGCGGCGCCGATCAGCGCCGCGGCCGCCACCGCCATCAACCCGCCCAGGCTGGCCGGCAGGCGCGACAGCCGCTCGCGCGACACGCACAGCAGCACCGACACGGTCAGCGCCAGCCACAGGGCGAAGGTGCTGCCGGACACGAAGCGCGACCAGGTCCAGCGCGCGCCGCCGTCGGGCGCCAGCGCCAGCACGACCACGATCAGCTCGGCCATGCTCAGCATCACCACCAGCCGCGGCAGGCGGCACAGGTCGGGCAGCCAGGGTTCGCGCTCGCCGCCGCCGGTGTTCATGCTCAGGCGGCGAAGCGTCGCGACATCCAGTCGCCGAGGTCGCGGATCTGCTCGGCGCAGACCTGATGGGCCATGGGATAGGCGTGCCAGTCCGGGGTCAGGCCCAGCTCGCGCAGCTTGGCCGCGCTGGCCATGCCGGCGGCGTAGGGCACCACCGGATCGTACTGGCCGTGGGCCATGAACAAGGGCTGCTTGCGCGAGGCCGGGGTGGCTTCGCCGACCAGCCGCTGCGGCATCGGCAGATAGGTCGACAACGCGATCAGACCGCCCAGCGGCGTTGGCCGGCGCAGGCCGGTGGCCAGCGCGATCGCGCCGCCTTGCGAGAAGCCGGCCAGCAGCACGCGCTCGGCCGCGATGCCGCGCTGCGCCTCGCGCGCGATCAGCGCCTCGACCTGGGTCACCGACTCGTCCACGCCGGTTTCGTCGGCGCGGTTGTTGAGATCGCTGAAGTCGCGGATGTCGTACCAGGCACGCATGCGCACGCCGTTGTTGATCGTCACCGGACGCACCGGCGCGTGCGGGAACACGAAGCGCAGGGCCGGCCAGTCGGCGCGGCGCAGCTCGGGCACGATGGGCACGAAGTCGTTGCCGTCGGCGCCCAGGCCGTGCAACCACAGCACGGACCAGGACGGCGCGGGGCCGGTTTCGTGTTCGATGGCGTCCAACAGGGGGGCGGCGGTGGTCATCGCCGCATTGTGCGCTGCCGGCCCGGCCAGCCGCCAGCGCCGGCCGCCGCGAGCGGCGCCGGCTCAGCCCTTGGGCAGGCGGAAGGTCAGCGTGCGCACGGTGGACACGCGCTCGCCGCCGGCCTCGAAGCGCCAGCGCGACACCGCGGCCAGCGCGGCCTCGTCGAATACGCCCGGCGGCGTCGACGACACCAGGGTGGGCGCGCTCACGCTGCCGTCGGGCTGGATGGTGAAGGCGATCCGCACGCTGCCTTCGATGCGGCGGTTGAACGCGCTGAGCGGATAGCGCGGCGGCGAATCGTTGAGCAGGCGCGGCAGCGGCCGCGCTGGGGCCGGGGCGCGCGCGACCGGTGCACTGGGCGGCGGCGCGACGGGCTCGGCCGAGGGCGGCGGCGCTTGCGGCGGCGCCGCCGCGGCGACAACAGGCGGCGCTGCGACCGGTGCGGCAGCGGTCGGCGCGGCCGCTGCGGTGCGCGCTGCCGCGGCGCGCGCTTCGGCCTGCGCGCGCTGCAGGGCCTGGCGCTCGCCTTCGGCCTGCAACTGGGCCACGCGCGCGGCCTGGGCCTGGTGCGCGCCTTGCAGTTGCTCGCGCAGGCGCGGCAGCGCCGGCGCTTGCGCGTCGGTGCGCGCGAGCAGGTCCAGCAAGCGCTGCGCCTCGCTCAGGTCGGCCTCGGCCAACGCGCGTTCGGCGGCGATCAGCACGTAGGGCTGCAACTCCTGCAATGCCGCGGCCACGGCGGCCTCTTCGTGGCCGCGCTCGCGCAGGGCCAGGTAGTACTCCACGGCGTTGTCGCCGGCCGGCGCGACCAGGCGCTGCGCCTGCAGCGCGGCGTCGGCGCGCAAGCGCAGGCGTTCGCCGTCGGTTTCGACGACGGCCGGCGGCGGTGCCGTTGCCGGCGTTGCGGCGGCGGCCGGTGCCGCGTCCTGCGCCGGCGGCGCCTGCTGCGGCGTGCACGCCGACAAGCCGCCCAGCAACGCCAGGGTCGCGACCACGCGTACCCGATTCATACCCACGCCCCCTGTAGACGAGGTGCGCAGTCTGACCGGCGCATGTGACGGCGATGCGGCATGTACCGATGCTGACGCGCGGCGGCGATGCAATTGTGTATCGCCGCGCCCGCTCCGTACCCTAGGCGCCATGTCCGCCCTGCCGCCCCTGTCCGCCGTGCTGCGCTGCCTGTTGTTCGGGCTGCTGATCGCGCTGGCCGTGGTGCGGCCGGTGCTGGCGTTTTCGGACGAGGCGCTGGAGCTGTCGCACAGCATGGCCGCGATCGACGCGCAGGCGCAGGACCATCCGCCGTCCGAACCCGGCGACGACCAGCAGGGCGATTGCGACCCGCGCTGGCACCTGAGCCATTGCTGCGGCCTGCAGGCCGCGCTGTTGCCGGCGCTGGCGTTCGCCGCGCCGGCGCTGCCCGCGCCCGCCGTGCAGGCGCGCGCGCCGGGCGAGTTCGTGCCCGCGCCCACCGCCACTCCGTTCCGCCCGCCCATCTCCGCCTGATCGCGACGCCGGCGTCTGCCGGCTCCACGCCGCGCGGCCGCGTGCCGCCGCGGCGCCCTGTCCGATTGCGGAGACTTCCCCATGTGGTTGCGTCCGGCGGCTTCGGCCGTCCTGACCGCCGCGCTGTGCGTTGCGACGCCGGCGCGGGCGGCTAACGTTCCTGTTGCAACATCCGCCGCGCCTGCCCCAGCGCGGTTCACCCTCGACGATGCCTACGCGCGCATCGGCCAGGCCCATCCCGATCTGCGCCTGTTCGCCGGCCAACGCCGGGTGCTGGAAGCGCAGCGCGACGCGCAGTCGCAGCGCCCGCCCTGGACCCTGGGCGTAGCGGTCGACAACGCGCTGGGCAGCGGCGCGCTCAGCGGCTTCAAGGGCGCCGAGGTCAGCCTGAGCCTGGCCTCGGTGTTCGAACGCGGCGGCAAGCTGGACGCGCGCCGCGCGCTGGCGCAAAGCAATATCGACGCGCTGGCGGTGGAGCGCGAAAGCCGGCGCCTGGACCTGCTGGCCGAGGCCGCGCGCCGCTACCTGGCCATCGTCGCCGCGCAGCAGCGCATCGAACTGGCCGAATTCGACATCGGCCAGCGCAAGCGCAGCGTCGCCGCCGCGCGCGTGCGCCTGCAGGCCGGCGCCTCGCCCGAGTCCGGCCTGCTCACCGCGCAGGCCGCGCTGGCGCGCGCCGAACTCGACCGCAGCCGCGGCGAGCAAAGCCTGCTGGCCGCGCGCCAGCACCTGGCCGCGCTGTGGGGCGAACGCGATCCCGGCTTCGCCCAGGTCGCCGGCGACGCCTACGCGCTGCCTGCGATCCAGGACGCGGCCGCGCTGGCCGCCCTGCTCGACCGCACGCCCGAACTCGAACGCTTCGTGCAGGCCCGGCGCATCGGCGAGGCGCGCGTGCGCCTGGCGCGCAGCCAAGCCAGCGCCGACCTGGGCTGGCAAGTGGGCGTGATCCGCCAGCAGGACAGCCGCGATACCGCCCTGCTCGGCGCGGTGTCGATGCCGCTGGGCCAGCGCGCGCGCGCCGAACCCGAGATTCGCGGCGCCGAAGCGGCGCTGGCGGTGCTGGAGACCGAACGCGAAGCCAAGGGCCTGTCGCTGTACTCCACCCTGGTCGAAGCGCACGGCCGCTACCGCGTCGCCGCGCTGGAAGTGCAGCGGCTGGGCCAGGACGTGCTGCCGCGCCTGCGCCGTGCCGAAGCCGCCGCCGACACCGCCTACCGCGCCGGCGCGATCAGCTACCTGGAACTGGCGATGCTGCAGGCCGAAAGCGTGGCCGTGCGCCAGCAACGGCTGGACGCCGCCGTGGACGCGCAGCTGGCCCTGATCGAACTGCAGCGCCTGACCGGCGAATCCTTCCTAGCCCCCGCCCCCGGAGCCACGCCATGAAGCCCGAACTGATCCTGGCCGCCGGCCTGCTGGCCCTGGGCCTGAGCGCCTGCGGCGGCAGCGAAGCCCCCGCCGCCGATGCCGACCACGCGCAGGAAGCGCACGCTGCGCAGCAGCCGCACGACGACGACGAACACGCGCAGCGCGAACACGGCAACGAGGCCGGCCACGACGAGCAAGCGCCGCAAAGCACGCGTATCCCCGACGCCATCGCGCGCAAGTCCGGCGTGGTCGTGGCCGCCGCCGGCCCCGGCACCATCGCCGACGAGCACGACGTGCAGGGCCTGATCACGCCGCGCGAAGGCCGCGTCGCGCGCATCACCGCGCGCTACCCCGGCCCAGTGCGCTCGCTGCGCGCCAACGTAGGCGACCGGGTCCAGGCCGGCCAGGCCCTGGCCAGCATCGACAGCAACCTCAGCCTGACCACCTACAGCGTGTCCACGCCGATCTCCGGGGTGGTCCTGGCGCGCAACGCCTCGGTCGGCGAAGTCGCGGTGGAAGGCACGGCGCTGTTCGAGATCGCCGACCTGTCCACGCTGTGGGTGGACCTGCACGTATTCGGCGCCGACGCCTCGCACCTGCGCCCGGGCCTGCCGGTCACGGTCTCGCGCATGGGCGAGGACAGCGGCACGCAGACCGTCATCGACCGCATCCTGCCGGGCACCGCCACCGCCAGCCAGAGCACGGTGGCGCGCGCGTCCATCGCCAATCCCGACGGCCTGTGGCGCCCCGGCGCGGCGGTGCGCGCACGGGTCACGGTGGAACAAAAGCCGGTGGCGCTGGCGGTGCCGCTGACCGCGCTGCAGCGCATGGACGGGCAGGACGTGGTGTTCGTGCGCCAGGGCGATACCTACCTGACGCGGCCGGTCCGCATCGGCCAGCGCGATGCGCGGCGCATGGAGGTGCTGTCCGGCCTCAAGCCCGGCGAGCAGGTGGTGGTGGAGCAGAGTTTCCTGATCAAGGCCGACATCGAAAAAGCGGGGGCCGCGCATGAGCACTGACCGCGACCCGCTGCCGCCGCAGGAACGTGGCGGCCTGCTCGAACGCATCATCGGCTTCGCCATCGGCCATCGCTGGCTGATGCTGGCGCTGACCGTGGCGCTGATCGCGCTGGGCGTGTGGAGCTTCCGCCAGCTGCCGATCGACGCCACGCCCGATATCACCAACGTGCAGGTGCAGATCAACACCCAGGCGCCGGGCTATTCGCCGCTGGAAGCCGAGCAGCGGGTGACCTTCCCGATCGAAACCGCGTTGGCGGGCTTGCCCAAGCTCGACTACACCCGCTCGTTGTCGCGCTACGGGTTGTCGCAGGTGACGGTGGTGTTCGAAGACGGCACCGATCTGTATTTCGCCCGCCAGCAGGTGGCCGAACGCCTGCAACAGGTGAAGTCGCAGATCCCCGACGGCCTGGAGCCCGAGCTGGGCCCCACCGCCACCGGCCTGGGCGAGATCTTCATGTACACCGTCGACGCACAGGAGGGCGCACGCAAACCCGACGGCACGCCCTATACCGCCACCGACCTGCGCACCCTGCAGGACTGGGTGATCCGGCCGCAGCTGCGCAATACGCCCGGCGTCACCGAGGTCAACACCATCGGCGGCTACGCGCGGCAGATCCACATCACGCCGAGTCCGGCGCGGCTGATGGCCTTGAACCTGAGCCAGCGCGACCTGGTCGCGGCGCTGGCGGCCAACAACCAGAACGTCGGCGCCGGCTACATCGAGCGCAACGGCGAGCAGTTCCTGGTGCGCGTGCCCGGCCAGATCGCCGACATCGCCGCGATCGGCGACATCGTGCTCGACCGCCGCGACGGCGTGCCGATCCGCGTGCGCGACGTGGCCGAGGTCGGCGAAGGGCCGGAGCTGCGCAGCGGCGCGGCCACCCAGAACGGCCACGAGGTGGTGCTGGGCACGGTGTTCATGCTGGTCGGCGCCAACAGCCGCGAGGTCTCGCAGGCCGCCGCAGTCAAGCTGCAGGCGGCCAACGCCAGCCTGCCCCAGGGCGTGAGCGCCAACCCGGTCTACGACCGCACCGCGCTGGTGGACCGCACCATCGGCACCGTGGCCAAGAACCTGATCGAAGGCGCCTTGCTGGTGGTGATCGTGCTGTTCGCGCTGCTGGGCAACTTCCGCGCCTCGCTGATCACCGCGCTGGTGATCCCCCTGGCGATGCTGTTCACCATCATCGGCATGGTCCGCGGCGGCGTCTCTGGGAATTTGATGAGCCTGGGCGCGCTGGACTTCGGCCTGATCGTGGACGGCGCGGTCATCATCATCGAGAACTGCCTGCGCCGCTTCGGCGAAGCCCAGCACGCCTTGGGCCGCGAGCTGAACCTCAAGGAGCGCCACGCGCTCACCGCCTCGGCCACGGCCGAAGTGATCCGCCCCAGCCTGTTCGGCCTGGGCATCATCACCGCGGTGTACCTGCCGATCTTCGCGCTGAGCGGCATCGAAGGAAAAATGTTCCACCCCATGGCGATCACCGTGGTGCTGGCGCTGACCGGCGCCATGCTGCTCTCGCTGAGCTTCGTGCCGGCGGCGATCGCGGTGTTCCTGGGCGGCAAGGTCGCGGAAAAGGAAAACCGCGCCATGGCCTGGATCAAGCGCCGCTACGCGCCCGCGCTGGACTGGGCGCTGCGCAGCCGGGTCACGGTGATGGCCGCGACCGCAGCGCTGGTGATCGGCAGCGGCCTGCTGGCCTCGCGCATGGGCACCGAGTTCGTGCCCAGCCTCGACGAGGGCGACGTGGCGGTGCAGGCCATGCGCATCCCCGGCACCAGCCTGAGCCAGTCGGTGACCATGCAAAAAACCATGGAACAGGCGTTCCTGGCGCTGCCGGAAGTGGAGCGGGTGTTCAGCAAGATCGGCACCGCCGAGGTCGCCAGCGACCCGATGCCGCCGTCGGTGGCCGACACCTTCCTGATCCTCAAACCGCGCGAACGGTGGCCCGATCCGGGCAAGCGCAAGCAGGCGCTGACCGCGGAGATCGAAGCGGTGGCGCGCAGCCTGCCCGGCAACAACTTCGAGTTCACCCAGCCGATCCAGATGCGCATGAACGAGCTGATCTCGGGGGTGCGCGCCGACGTGGCGGTGAAGATCTACGGCGACGACCTGCAACAGCTGCTCAAGGTCGCCCAGCGCGTGGAAGCGTTGGCCAAGCAAGTGCCCGGCGCGGCCGACGTCAAGACCGAACAGGTCACCGGCCTGCCCATGCTCAGCATCGAACCCGACCGGCGCGCGCTGGCGGTGTACGGGCTGAATCCGGCGGCGGTGCAGGAGACCGTGGCCACCGCGGTCGGCGGCGAGGTCGCCGGGCAGCTGTTCGAAGGCGACCGCCGCTTCGATCTGGTGGTGCGCCTGCCCGAAGCCTTGCGCCAGGACCCGGCGGCGCTGGCCGACCTGCCGATCCCGTTGCCGGCCAACGCCGCCGACGGCGGCCGCGACGAGTCCAGCCGCGACGCCACCTGGGCCGCCGGCGCGCCGCGCACGGTGCCGCTGCGCGAAGTGGCCAAGATCGAATCGGTGCTGGGCCCGAACCAGATCAACCGCGAGAACGGCAAGCGCCGCATCGTGGTCACCGCCAACGTGCGCGACCGCGACCTGGGCGGCTTCGTCGCCGAGCTACGCCAACGCATCGACGCGCAGGTGAAGGTGCCCGAAGGCTACTGGATCGGCTACGGCGGCACCTTCGAGCAGCTGATCTCGGCCAGCCAACGCCTGGCGGTGGTGGTGCCGGTGACCCTGGTGCTGATCTTCGCCCTGCTGTTCTGGGCCTTCGGCTCGGCCAAGGACGCGGCCATCGTGTTCAGCGGCGTGCCGCTGGCGTTGACCGGCGGCGTGATCGCCTTGGCCCTGCGCGGCATCCCGCTGTCGATCTCCGCCGGCGTGGGCTTCATCGCCCTGTCCGGCGTGGCGGTGCTCAATGGCCTGGTCATGATCGCCTTCATCCGCAAGCTGCGCGAACAGGGCGACCCGCTGGACAACGCCATCGTCGACGGCGCCCTCGGCCGACTGCGGCCGGTGCTGATGACCGCGCTGGTGGCTTCGCTGGGCTTCATCCCCATGGCCTTCAACGTCGGCGCCGGCTCGGAAGTGCAGCGGCCGCTGGCGACGGTGGTGATCGGCGGCATCGTGTCCTCGACCCTGTTGACGCTGCTGGTGCTGCCGGTGCTTTACCGTTGGCTGCACCGCAAGGACGAAGACGGCCGCCGCGACGACGGCACTGCGCCCGCGCAGCCCGCCCCCGCGCACTGACGCGCATCCGCGGCGGGTCGCGCGCAGGCGCGGCCCGCCGCCGCAACCGGAGCATCGACATGGGCAGCGGACACGAGCACGGCCGCAGGGCGATCCGCCACGAGCGCCCGCTGTGGTGGGCGCTGGGGCTGACCGGCGGCTTCCTGATCGCCGAGGTGATCGGCGCTTTCCTCACCAACAGCCTGGCGCTGCTGTCGGACGCCGCGCACATGGGCACCGATACCCTGGCGCTGATGATTGCGCTGACCGCCGTGCGGCTGAGCCGCAAACCGCCCGACGCCAAGCGCAGCTACGGCTACGCGCGCATGGAAGCGCTGGGCGCCATGGCCAACGGCCTGCTGCTGTTCGCGGTGGCAGCCTACATCCTGTGGGAAGCGATCGGCCGCTACGGCCAGCCGCTGCAGATCGCCACCGGCGGCATGCTCGCCATCGCCGCGCTGGGCCTGGCGGTGAACCTGGTCGCCATGCGCCTGCTCAAGGCCGGCAGCGGCGAAAGCCTGAACATGAAAGGCGCCTACCTGGAAGTCTGGAGCGACATGCTGGGCTCGGTGGCGGTGATCGCCGGCGCCATCGCCATCCGTTTCACCGGCTGGACCTGGATCGACCCGACCCTGGCGGTGCTGATCGGCCTATGGGTGCTGCCACGCACCTGGACCTTGCTGCGCGAGGCCGGCAACGTGCTCATGGAAGGCGTGCCGGCGAGCGTGGACCTGAACGAAATACGCGCACTGCTGAGCGCCGCACCCGGCGTGCGCGAAGTGCACGACCTGCACGTGTGGTCGCTGGGCTCGGACACGCCGGCCTTGAGCGCGCATCTGGTGGTGGCCGCCGACACGGATGCGGACGCCTTGCGCCGCCAACTGACGCAGCAGCTCGATGAGCGCTGGGGCATCGAGCACTGCACTTTGCAGATCGAGAACCAGGCTTGCGACGTGAGGCATTGAGGGGCGGCCCTCACCCCAACCCCTCTCCCGCAAGCGGGAGAGGGGCTAAAGCAGCAGCGGCGTCGGATGCATCCCCTCTCCCGCTTGCGGGAGAGGGCTAGGGTGAGGGGATGAGCGCAGCGAATGCTCTTGATCCCCGCTCGAACCCCGAACTCGCCGTCCCAAATGAAGACCCGAAGAGCCTGCCCCCGCGAAGGCGGGGGGCGGCGCACAGGAAGTGCGCCGTTTTTCGCTGGCACAGGGATGTGCCATCGAAAAATCCCCGCGCCCTCACCGCTCTCGCAAGGGCGCTCTGGCGTAGCGTTTTTCTTTGGTTACTTTCTTTTGACGCTTATCAAAAGAAAGTGACCCGGCCGCTTGCGGACGGAAGCTGTTGCTGTTGCTCCTAAGAGCCAAAGCAAATCCCCCTCAATTCCCCTTTTCCAAAGGGGGAAGACAGGCAAAGGGGGAAGCAGAAAGGCAGACTTAGCCGCAGCAAGGCACGTTCAAGCGTCAGGACAAGGCCCACCCGCATCCGCCCACGTCTTGAACGCCGCCACGAACTCCGCATGCGCCACCGGCACCGGCTTGCGCTCCCCACCCGGCTCCCACCCCCACAGCACCAGCTTGTCCTCGCTGACGTGCTTGAGCAGCGCCGCGAAATCGCGGCCGCCATTGCTCTTCTTGTCCTGGATCATTTCGCACAGCTGCTTCGGCGGCAGCCCGATCCAGGCCATCTTGTGGTCCGGCGGCGGCAGCTGCCAATGCGGCGCGCCCGGCGGCGCGTGCGGGCCGTAACTGGCCGGCAGGTTCTTCTCGCCGTGGCAGGTCGAGCACGGCAAGCCTGCCGCACCCTTGCCGTCAGGGCCGCGGACCACGCCCATCGCATGTGGCAGGCCGGAGTCGAACTGCAGCGGCTGGTCGCCGGGAATATGACAGTTCTGGCAGCGCGGGTGCTGGAACACCTGCTGCACGGTGGCGAATGCGGCCACGGCCTGCGCGCGTTGTTCCGGGCTGGGCCGCGGGCCGCAGGCGGCCAGCGCCAGGATCAGTCCGCCGAGTAGCACGATGCGCATGGAATCCTCCTCAGGCCTTCAGCCGCAACGGCAGTTCGCGCAGGCGCTGCCCGGTCAGGGCGTACACCGCATTGGCCACCGCCGGCGCCACCGGCGCGGTGCCGGGCTCGCCGGCGCCGCCCATGCGCTCGGTACTGGGCACGATGTGGACCTCGACCACCGGCATTTCGTTGATCCGAAGCACGCGGTAGTCGTGATAGTTGGACTGCTGTACGCGGCCGTCCTGGAAACTCAACTCGCTGTGCAGCGCTGCGCCCAGACCGAAGGCGATGCCCGATTCCATCTGCGCACGCACGCCCTCCGGATTCACCGCCACGCCGCAGTCGATCGCGCACACCACCTTGTGCACCCGGATCGCGCCGTTCTCCACCGACACCTCGGCGATCTGCGCCAGGAAACTGCCGAAAGACTCGTGCACCGCCACGCCGCGCCCGCGCCCCTTCTCCACCGGCGAACCCCAGCCGGCTTTTTCCGCCGCCAGATTCAGCGCCGCCAGATGGCGCGGATGCGCCTTGAGCAACGCGCGCCGGTATTCGACCGGGTCCTTGCCCGCCGCATGCGCGAGCTCGTCGATCAGGCTTTCCATGACGAAAGCGTTGTAGCTGTGGCCGACCGAGCGCCACCACAGCACCGGTATGCCGGTCTTGGGCGAATGCAGCTCCACCCGGTGATTCGGCAGATCCTTGACGTAGGGCGAGTCGGCCACGCCCTCGACCGAGGTCGCGTCGACGCCGTTCTTGACCATCATCGCCTCGAACGGCGTGCCCATGATGATCGACTGCCCGACCATGCGGTGCTGCCAGGCCACCGGATAGCCTTCCGCATCCACCGCCACGCGCGCCTGCTGCAGGTACATCGGCCGGTAATAGCCGCCGCGCACGTCGTCCTCGCGCGACCACACCGTCTTGACCGGCTTGCCCGCGGCCTTGGCCACCTGCACCGCTTCGGACACGAAGTCCGAGGTGGGCGTGGCGCGCCGGCCGAAGCCGCCGCCCAGGAACAGGGTGTGGATACGCACCTGCTCGGGCTTGAGCCCGAGGATGCCGGCGGCGACCTGCTGGTCCACGGTCTGGAACTGGGTGCCGGTCCAGATGTCGCAGCCGCTGGCGTCGATCTTGACCGTGCAGTTCAAGGGTTCCATCGGCGCGTGCGCCAGATAGGGCACGTTGTACTCGGCGTCCACGGTCTTGCCGGCCTTGGCCAGCGCAGCAGCGGCGTCGCCGGCCTGCGCGGCCACCGCGCCCGGCGTGGCGGCGAGCTTGCGGAATTCCTCGCGCAGCTTGGCCGTGTCCAGGCCCGCGTTCGGGCCTAGGTCCCATTCCACTTTCAGCGCATCGCGGCCGAGCTTGGCCGCCCAGTAGTGATCGGCGACCACGGCCACGCCGGTGGGCACCTGGACCACATCGCGCACGCCGGCCACGGCCTTGGCCGCGCTGGCATCGAAGGATTTGACCGTGCCGCCGAACACCGGCGGGCGCGCCACCACTGCGGTCAGCAGGCCCTCGAACTGCACGTCCATGCCGAACTTCGCCTTGCCGGTGATCTTCTCCGGCGTGTCCAGGCGCTTGGTCGGCTTGCCGATGATCTTCCAGTCCTTGGCGTCCTTGAGCGCGGCTGCGGCCGCCGGCGCGGGCAGCTTGGCCGCCTCGGCGGCGAGCTCGCCGTAGCGCGCGCTCTTGCCGCCGCCGCTGGCCACGCCGTTGGCGGTGGTCACCTCGGTCGCGGGCACGCCGAAGCGTTGCGCCGCGGCCTGCACCAGCAACGCGCGTGCGGTCGCACCGGCCTGGCGGTAGCGGTCGAACTCCGACCAGATGCTGGTGGAGCCGCCGGTCATCTGCGCGCCGAACGCGGTGTGCGCATACGCGGGCGCGGCCGGCGCGTGCTCGACCCGGATCTTGGACCAGTCCGCGTCCAGTTCCTCGGCGATCAGCATGGCCAGGCCGGTCCAGATGCCCTGGCCCATTTCCGAATGCGCGAGCAACACGGTCACGCTGTCGTCTTCGCCGATGCGCACGAAGGCGTTGGGCACGAACGGCGCGGCGGCGGCCGCAGCGGCCGCGGGTTCGGCCATGGCGAAACGGCGCGCGCCGGGAATCAGGAAACCGACCACCAGTCCGCCGCCGGCCAGCGCACCGGCCTTGAGGAACTGGCGTCGTGTAGCGAGGGGCGTTGCGTTCACGGCAACCTCCGGGGTGACGCGCGGCTGCGCCTGCGCGGCGCGGCGGCGCGGTGTGCGTCTGTCAGGCCTTGCCCAATCCCGCCGCGCGCTTCACCGCCGCGCGGATGCGCGGGTAGGTGCCGCAGCGGCAGATGTTGCCGGCCAGGGCCTGGTCGATATCGGTGTCGGTGGGCGCGGGCACCTTGGCCAGCAGCGCGGCCGCGGACATGATCTGTCCGGACTGGCAGTAGCCGCACTGGACCACGTCCAGCTCGGCCCAGGCCTGCTGCACCGGGTGGCGGCCGTCGGGCGACAGGCCTTCGATGGTGACGATCTTCTGCCCTGCCACCGCCGATACCGGCGTCACGCAGGCACGGCGCGGGGCGCCGTCCACATGCACGGTGCAGGCGCCGCATTGGGCGATGCCGCAGCCGAACTTGGTCCCGGTGAGTTGCAGCAGATCGCGCAATGCCCACAACAGCGGCATGTCCGGCGGCGCGTCGATCTCGTGCTCGGCACCGTTGACGTGCAGTTTCATAGCGTCCCTCGCGGCGGCTGGGGAAGACCCAACATACGCCGGGACCGGGGCGCCCGCCAATGCCTAAAACGCCAGACCTGCGCCCGGCCGTCGGCGCGTTGCGCCGCGTCATGGACCGGCCCCATGATCGGGCTCTGCGCCGTGCCAGGGAACCCGCCGTGCCCGACAGTCCGTCCGCCGCGAACCCCGCTCCGTCCGCCGCCGGCGGCGTGCGCGGCATCCTCGAAGCCGCGGCGCGCGCGCAGCAGCGCGGCGACGCCGCGACCCTGGCGCTGGTGCTGGAAACCGAAGGCTCCACCTACGTCCACCCCGGCGCGGCCGCGCTGTTCGGCGCGCGCGAGGGCCAGGCCGGCTGGCTCAGCGGCGGCTGCATCGAACCGGAAATCGAAACCCTGGCCGCCACCGCCGCGCGCTACGGCCGGATCGAATGGATGGACATCGACACCCGCAACGACGAGGACTTGTTCGCCGGTTCCGCGGTCGGCTGCCGCGGCCGCCTGCGCCTGGCCCTGCTGCCGCTGGCGGGGCTGCGCGAATGGCCGGCGCTGGTCGACGAATGGCGGCGCGGCCACGGCGACCTGCGCCTGGAAATCCGCATCGACGGCGCGCTGCGCGCCGCCGTCGGCGACGAGCGCCAGCCGTGGACGTTCCCGGTCGCACGCCCGCCGTGGCTGGGGGCGGGCCCGAATTCGTGGATGCTGGAAATCGCGCGCCCGCCGTCGGTGCTGGTGTTCGGCGCCGGCCCCGAATCGCCGGCGCTGCTGCCGCTGCTGCGCACCTTGGGCTGGATGGTGACGTTAGTGGAACGGCGCGAACGCTGGCAGGCGCATGCCGCGCTGGCCGACACCGCGCTCGCGCGCTCGCCTGCGCAAGCGCTCGCCACCGCACGCCCGCACGACGCCGCGCTGGTCATGCACCACCACTTCGAACTCGACCGCGAAGCGCTGGAGGCGTTGGCGTCCAGCGCGATCGGCTACATCGGCCTGCTCGGCCCTGCGCGCCGCCGCGACGATCTGTTCCAGGTGCTGCCCGAGGACGCACGTGCGGCGCTGGCGCCGCGGCTGCAGTCGCCGATCGGCCTGCGCCTGGGCGGCGACGGTCCCGAAGCGATCGCCCTGAGCATCGCCGCGCAGTTGCAGGCGCGACGGCACGCGGCGGCATGAGGGCTTACGGTTCGCACGCCGCGGTGGTGCTGGCCGCCGGCGGTAGCCGCCGCCTGGGCCGGCCCAAGCAACTGCTGAACCGCGCCGGCGAAAGCCTGCTGCACCGCAGTGTGCGCCTGGCCGCGCACACCGGGCCACAGCATCTGCTGGTGGTGCTGGGCGCGCGCCATCGCGAACTGCAGGACGAGATAGCAGGCCTGCCCGGCGAGCGCTGGCTCAACCCGCTATGGGAGCAGGGCCTGTCGACCAGTCTGCAATTGGCCGCCTCCGCGCTGGCGCAGCATCCGGGCCCTACCCTGATCCTGGGCTGCGACCAGCCGGCGCTGGAGTTCGCGCATCTGCTGGCGCTGCTCGATGCCGCTCAAGCCGCACCTGCGCGCTGCGCGGTCACACGCCATGGCCAGGCGCCTGGCATCCCGGCGGTGTTGACCGCCGATTGGCTGGCGCGGGCACCGGAACTGCAGGGCGATCGCGGCTACGGCGCGTTGCTCGCGCGCGTGCCGGAACAGCAGTTGGCTTGGCTCGACGATCCCGCGCTGCAGTTGGACATCGACGACGAAGACGACGTCGCGCGCGCGATCGCGCGCGGCCTGCTCGACCGCGACGCATAGATCGCAAGGGGGCGCTGAGAGAGGCGCCCTGGCCGCCCGGACCGTTCGTCCACCGTTCCGGGCGGCAAGGGCTACACGCGGGCCTAGGGGACCAGCGTGCCGAACACCGGCTGCGAGCGCGCATCGACGATGCGCAGCCACAGTCCTTGGCGGGTGCGGATCGCGTACTGCTGGACCAGCGGCAGCACCGCTTCCAAAGCGGCCTCCGGGCTCAGGTAGTCCTGGGCCAGCCCGGCGATCGTGCTGGTCAGGGCCTTGCCGTCGTTGCCGTCACGCTGGCTCAGTTCGACGCGAAACATGGCGCATCCTTTCGAGTGTTAGGGCGTCCCCGGCCCAGCTCCGACATTCCACGTCTCGGCGTCCGTCTCCCTGGCTGTGGCGTCCTGCCCATGCCTAAGGCCGTGCTGTCGGGGACGCGATCAATCTGCGCCTTATGTGACGCGGATAACGTCATCGGACTGCCCGACCGCGTGTAGGAGTTTTCCTACCCCCGGTCCGCGAGGGCGTGCCGGCCGCCTCGGCACCGGCGCTCGCGCAACCGGCGGCTCGCAGTCTGAAACGCAGCCTTACGCGCGGCGATGGGTCGCGGCAGCGCGGTCACGCGTCTTGCGCCCACCCCCTGCGCCCGCCTCAGTCGCGCGCGGCCACGCCCATCAAACGGTCCTGCCATTGCGCGAAACCCACGCGCATCGCCTCCAGGAACACCCGCACCCGCGCGGTGCGGCGCAGGTCCTGATGGGTCAGCAGCCACAGGTCCGCGCCCACCCCCGGCAACGGCGTGCCCACGCGTGCCAGGCGCGGATGCTCGTCGCCCATGTAGCAAGGCAGCACCGCCAGGCCGATGCCGGCGGCGGCCGCGTCGCGCAAGGTCATCAGGCTGTTGCTGCGCAATACCGCGCGCTGGTGATGGCCGTTCGCACGCGCCCACCGCGACAGCGAGGTATGCGACAGGCTGTCGTCGGGCACCACCCAGTCCAGCTGCGACAGGTCGGCGCCCTCGCGCAGGCGCCAGGCGCGCGGGCGGTACACCGCGGAGGCGAGATGAGCGATGCGGCTGCCGACCAAGCTGTCCGGCGGCGTGCCGCCCGGCCGCAGCGCCACGTCGGCCTCGCGCCGGCTGAGGTCGCGGGTGGCGTTGTCGGCGGTCAGCTCCAGCACGATCTGCGGATACTCGCGGCGGAAGCGCGCGAGCAACGGCGGCAGCAGGCCGTACAGGATCGGCTCCACCGTGGTCACCCGCAGCGTACCGGCCGGCCGCGCATCGCGCCCGGACAGACGCCGCTCGCCGTCGAGGATGCGTTCTTCCAGTTCGGAGGCGATGCGCAGCAGCTCCTCGCCGGCCGGCGTGGCCGCGTAACCCTCGCGCGCGCGCTCGAACAGGCGCGCGCCGAGCTTGCGCTCGATCGCGTTGATCCGACGGAACACCGTGGGGTGGCTCACCCCCAGGCGCTTGGCCGCGCCGTTGAGCGAACCCGCGCGGCCCACGGCCAGCAGGTAACGGTAATCGTCCCAGTCCGGACCTTGTTCATTCATGTAATCACCGCTTGCACTTACGGCGGAATGTATTTCAGTTCTGAACATCCTAGCCTGTCCGCTCCCGCCGCGTCGCGGCCGCCCCATGCCAGGAATCCCATGTCGCAACGCCTAGACACCAACACCCTGCTGCCCACCGGCCTCAAGGCCATGGGCGCCCTGCACGCCGCCGTCCAGGACAGCGGCCTGGACCCGGGCCTGATCCATCTCATCAACGTGCGCGCCTCACAGATCAACGGCTGCGCCTACTGCCTGTGGCTGCACACCCGCGAAGCCCTGGCCCATGGCGACACCCCCGAGCGCCTGGCCCTGCTGCGGGTCCCGGACGAAGGCCCGTTCACCGAACGCGAACGCGCCGCCCTGGCCTGGACCGACGCGGTCACCCGCATCGCCGACGCTCCCGTCTCCGACGCGCTGTATGCCCGCGTGCGCGCGGTGTACGACGAGGCCGAGCTGGGCGCGCTGAACTACGCGGTGATCATGATCAACGCCTGGAACCGCCTGGCGATCCCGTTCCGCAAGGCGCCGCCGATCGCGCGGGATTGAGGCTGGCGAGGTTGGCGCCGCAACTGGCAACTTCGCGTGCCCTCACCCCAACCCCTCTCCCGTAAACGGGAGAGGGGCTAAAAGCAGCAAGCGGCGTCGAATCTGTCCCCTCTCCCGCTTGCGGGAGAGGGCTAGGGTGAGGGAGTGAGCGAAGCGAATGCTCTTGATCGGGCACCGAACTCGCAGCGCAAATGGAAGACCCGGAGGGCGGCGCACAGGAGGTGCGCCGTTTTTCGCTGGCACAGGATGTGCCATCGAAAAATCCCGGCGCAAACTCCGCTCTCGCAGGGGAGCTCCGGTGAAGCGTTTTTCTTTGGTTACTTTCTTTTGACGCTTATCAAAAGAAAGTGACCCGGCCGCTTGCGGACGGAAGCTGTGGCTGTTGCTTAAACCAGCACACCCAAACACCTGCGCAAGTTCGGAGCTGATCGCGGCTCACGCCGCTCCTACAGAAAGCACATCCCGCAAAAACCCAAGCACTCGTCGTAGTTGCGGACTCCCGGTCGCAGCTTGCGCAGCTCCTACAGGGGGCAAACGTCGCTTTATCCGCGCATCTCTCAGAACTGGTATCGCGCCATCCGCCCCAGCCTGCGCAACCACGCCCATCGATCGTAGGCCCAATACAGCCCCCGCTGCCGCGCCGGCAACAACGCCACCTCCGCCCGCTCGCTCAGCCGCGGCTCGTCCACGAACGCCAGACGCGGATGCCAGGCCTCCATCTCGCGCGGATCGTCGAAGCCCCAATCGCCGAACTGCGCGCCGGTGGTGCGCGCCACCCACGAGCGCGCCAGCCAACGCACCGCGAAACGGCTGTAGATGTCGCACAGCCACTGCCCGCGCGGGAACCGGTCGACCACCCGCTGCACCAGCAGGCGCGCATCGGCCTCCTCCAGGTACGGGAACAAACCTTCGCTGATCACCAGCACCGGCCGGCCGCCGGCGATCGGCGCCAGCCAGTCCTTGCTGGACACGTCCATCGCCGCCATGCGGTAGCTGCCGTAGCGTTCCGGCAACAGGCTCCTGCGCAGCTCGATCACTTCCGGATAGTCCAGGTCGATCCAGTCCAGGTCCGCCGGCGGATTGATCCGGAACACCCGCGTATCCAGGCCGCAGCCCAGGTGCAGCACCAGCGTGTCGGGATGGCGGGCCAACCATTCGCGCGCCCAGTCGTCGAGCACCTTGGCGCGCAGCGCCAGGCCGGCGATCTGTCCGCCGCGCAGCGGAAAGCGGGCGAAGTCGGCATCGATGCGGCGCACTACCTCGTCGGCGAGTTCGTCGCCCAGCAGCGGACGCGGCGAACGATTGTCCAAGGCCTTGGCGTAAAGCGTGATCAACAGCGTCTGCTGGCTGCCCTGCAAGCGCACGGTTTTCTCCATCGCTGGGCGGCGTCTCCATGCCGATACTGCGCCGCCGGATGTGAGCGCCAGGCGTAGACGCGCACGGCCGTTGCGGGCGCAATGCGACCGGCGTAGCATTTCGCTCAGGCCCAGGGACAGACCCGGGGCCGCCTACAACGCACCGTGAGGGAGCCTCATGGAACACGATTACCTGGTCTTCATCGGCCGCTTCGAGCCGTTCCACAACGGCCACGCCGCCGTCGCCCGCGCCGCCCTGGCCAAGGCGCACAAGCTCATCGTCCTGGTCGGCTCGGCCGACACCCCCCGCACCATCAAGAACCCCTTCACCGTCGCCGAGCGCGCGGTGATGATCCAGGCCGCCCTGGCCGATGCCGGCGAACGCGTGATCGTGCGCCCGCTGCGCGACCGCCTGTACAACGAAAGCCTGTGGATCGCCGGCGTGCAGCGCACCGTGGCCGAAGCCATCGCCGCCGACGGCGGCCAGGCCGACGCCCGCGTCGGCCTGATCGGCCAGGACAAGGACGCCTCCAGCTACTACCTGCGCGAATTCCCGCAGTGGCCGCTGGTGGAGGTGCGCCACACCGCCGCCCTGTCGGCCACCGAACTGCGCCGCTATCTGTACGAAGCGCAGCACGTGGACAGCCACGGCGGGCTGATGCTGATCCGCGCCAACGTGCCGGCGCCGGTGTTCGACATGCTCGAGGCCTTCCGCAAGAACTCGCCCGCGTTCGACCAACTGGTGGCCGAGCACCGCTTCATCGACACCTACCGCGCCGCCTGGGCCGACGCGCCCTACCCGCCCACCTTCGTCACCACCGACGCGGTGGTGGTGCACTCCGGCCATGTGCTGCTGGTGCGGCGCCGCGCCGAACCGGGCAAGGGCCTGTGGGCGCTGCCGGGCGGTTTCGTCGGCCAGCACGAAGGCCTGCTCGACGCCTGCCTGCGCGAGCTGCGCGAGGAAACCCGGCTGAAGCTGCCGCTGCCGGTGCTGAAAGGCTCGATCCGCGGGCAGCGCGTGTTCGACCACCCGGAACGCAGCCTGCGCGGCCGCACCATCACCCACGCCTTCCACTTCGACTTCCCCAGCGGCGAACTGCCCGAGGTGCGCGGCGGCGACGACGCCGACAAGGCGCGCTGGATTCCGATCAGCGAGGCGCTGGAGATGGGGCCGCAGCTGTACGAAGACCACCTGCACATCCTCGAATACTTTCTCGGCGGCGGCTGATCGCCGCCCCGCCCGCCGGCGGACAGACCGCCGGCCGTTCCGACGCGAAGGAGCTTCCGTCATGCAATGCCTGAACAACCTGCTGCTCAACACCGACAGCTACAAGGCCAGCCACTGGCTGCAGTACCCGCCCGACACCGACGGGACGTTTTTCTACATCGAATCGCGCGGCGGCCTGTACGACCGCACCGTGTTCTTCGGCCTGCAGAGCATCCTCAAGGAGTACCTGAGCAAGCCGGTGACCGAGGCCGACATCGTCGAGGCGCGCGAGCTGTTCGCCGCGCACGGCGAGCCGTTCAACGAAGAAGGCTGGCGCTACATCGTGCAGCGCCACGGCGGCCTGCTGCCGCTGCGCATCCGCGCCGTGCCAGAGGGCGCCGTGGTGCCCACCCACCAGGCCCTGGTCACGATCGAGTCCACCGATCCGCAGGCCTATTGGGTGCCGTCGTACATCGAGACCCTGCTGCTGCGCCTGTGGTACCCGGTAACCGTGGCCACCACCAGCTGGCACGCCAAGCAGACGCTGCGCCAGTTCCTGGAACGCACCAGCGACGACCCGGAAGGGCAGCTGCCGTTCAAGCTGCACGACTTCGGCGCGCGCGGCGTGTCCAGCGCCGAGTCGGCCGCGCTGGGCGGCGCCGCGCACCTGGTCAACTTCCTCGGCACCGACACCGTGTCGGGCCTGCTGGCCGCGCGCGCCTATTACCACGAGCCCATGGCCGGCTATTCGATTCCCGCCGCCGAGCACAGCACCATCACCAGTTGGGGCCGCGAGCGCGAAGTCGAGGCCTACCGCAACATGCTGCGCCGGTTCGGCAAGCCCGGCGCGATCCTGGCCGTGGTCTCCGACAGCTACGACATCTACCACGCGATCCGCGAACATTGGGGCCGCACGCTGCGCGAGGACGTGATCGCCTCCGGCGCCACCCTGGTGGTGCGCCCCGACTCCGGCGACCCGGTCGACGTGGTCCACCAGTGCCTGAGCCTGCTCGACGAGGCCTTCGGCCACACCGTCAACGGCAAGGGCTACAAGGTGCTCAACCACGTGCGCGTGATCCAGGGCGACGGCATCAACCCGTCCAGCATCCGCGCGATCCTGGAACGCGCCACCAGCTACGGCTACGCCACCGACAACCTCGCCTTCGGCATGGGCGGCGCGCTGCTGCAGCGGCTGGACCGCGACACCCAGAAGTTCGCGCTCAAGTGCTCGGCCGCGCGCGTGGACGGGCAATGGATCGACGTCTACAAGGACCCGGTCACCGACAAGGGCAAGGCCAGCAAGCGCGGCCGCATGCGCCTGCTGCGCCACCGCGAGTACGGCCACTTCAAGACCGTGCCGGTGCCGGCCGACGCGGCCAGCGTGCAGGACAGCCCGCTGCCGGCCGGCTACGAGGACGCCATGCTCACGGTGTGGGAGGACGGCCGCCTGCTGCAGGACTGGAGCTTCGCCCAGGTACGCGCCCGCGCCGACGCCGCGCGTTTGTGACGCCTGCCTGTAGCCGGCGTCGCCCGGGCGCAACGCTGCTTCTCTCCGGCGCCGATTGTGCGGCGCCGGAGCCGGGCCGACACTGAGCTTGCTGCCCCGTGCGGCGCTGCGCCGAACGAGACCCGACCATGGACCTGTTGCTGCACCTGATCGAAAGCTACGGCCTGCTGGTGGTGTTCGCGGCCGTGCTGCTGGACCAGGGCGGCCTGCCGGTGCCGGCCTATCCGCCCATCATCGTCACCGCCGCGGTCGCGGTGGATCGCGGCGAAAGCCTGGCGGCGATCGCCCTGGTCGCCACCGCCGCGGCGTTGCTGGCCGATTGGCTGTGGTTCCTGGGCGGGCGCCGCTTCGGCAACGCCCTGCTGCGGCTGATGTGCCGGCTGTCGCTGTCGCCGGATTCCTGCGTGTTGAGCACGCGCGGCGCCTACGCGCGCTGGGGCGCGCCCTCGCTGATCCTGGCCAAGTTCGTGCCCGGTTTCGCCGCCGTGGCCACCACCCTGGCCGGCGACACCGGCACCAGCACCCGCCGCTTCCTGCTGTTCGACGGTCTGGGCGCCCTGCTTTGGGCCAGCGTGGCGGTGGCCGTGGGCGCGGTGTTCCACGAAGCGGTCAACGAGGTGCTGGACCGGCTGGAAGCGCTGGGCCATTACGCGCTGCCGGTACTGCTGGCCCTGATCGCCGCGTTCGTGGCCTACAAATGGCTGCGGCGGCAATGGTTCCTGCGCCAGCTGCGCATGGCGCGCATCAGCGTGAGCGAACTGTACGCGCTGATCGCCGAGGGCCGGGTGCCTACCATCCTCGATGTGCGCCGCGCCGAAAGCCGCGCCGCCTCGGGCTGGATTCCCGGTGCGGTGTTCGTGGCCAGCCTGGCCGACGCGCCGCGCGGCATGGACGAAGAAGTGATCGTCTACTGCGATTGCCCCAACGAAGCTTCGGCGGCGGTGTTGGCGCAGGAGCTCAAGCGACGCGGTTACCGGCGCGTGCGGCCCCTGGCCGGCGGCTTCACCGCCTGGGCCGAACAAGGGCACGCGATCGCGCGGGATTGATGGACGTCGCTTAGTCGGACGCGCGCTCGTACAGTTCCAGCGGCAGCGCATCGGGATCGGCGAAGAAGGTGTAGCGCCGCCCCGTGTACTCGTCCACGCGCACCGGCTCCACCGTCACGCCATGGCCCTGCAATGCGGCGACCGCCGCGTCGATGTCGGCGACCTCGAACGCGAGATGGCGCAGGCCGCAGGCTTCCGGATACGAAGGCCGCGGCGGCGGATCGGGAAACGAGAACAATTCCAACTGCCCACCACCGGGCAGGGCCAGGTCCAACTTGTAGGAATCGCGCGCGGCGCGGTAGGCCTCGGCGATCACCGGCAGGCCCAGCACCTGGGTGTAGAAATGCTTGGAGCGCGCATAGTCGGAACAGATCAGCGCGACGTGGTGCAGGGCGGAGATCAGCATGGCGGCGGCCCTTTTCGGAAGCCCGCATTCTAGGCCTGCCGCGGTGGCGCAAGGTCGAAACGCCACGATCGGCACGGTTTTGCGCAAGCCGCCGTCGCGCTTGCCTGGACATGGCGCCCACGCCGATCTGAGACAATGGCCGCCAGGACGAGCCGCTTCCCCCACGACATCGCCCGACCCAGCCCCTCGCACAGGCGGTCGCCATGCCGTTGAAAGCCATCGCCGACGATCTCGCTCAATCGCGTCGGCGCTTCGTCCAGCGCATCCACCGCATGCGCAGCATCGGCCTGGGCCTGGGCATGCTCTGCGTCGGCTCCGGCTTGTACCCCACCCAGCCCGCGCCCGCGCTGTGGGCGCTGCTGGCGTTCAACGGCCTGGTCTGGCCGCACCTGGCGTACTGGCTGGCGCGGCGCAGCGACAACCCCAGCCGGACCGAATTCCGCAACCTCACGCTCGACTCGGCCATGGGCGGGGTATGGATCGCGCTGATGCAGTTCAACCTGCTGCCTTCGGCGCTGCTGGCGGTGATGCTGACCATGGACAAGCTCAGCGTGGGCGGCAGCAAGTTCGCCTCGCGCGCGCTGCTGTGGATGATGGGCAGCTGCCTGATCGTGTCCGCGCTCAACGGCTTCGCGTTCTCGCCGCACACCAGCCAGTTCGCGATCCTGGGTTCGCTGCCGCTGCTGATCGCCTATCCGCTGAGCATCGGCATCGCCACCTGAGCGCTGGGCCACAAGGTGCGGGTGCAGAACAAGCTGCTGCAGCAACTGGCCGTGGCCGATCCGGCCACCGGCCTGGCCAACCGCCGCCATTGGCTGGAAGCCGCCGGCGACGAGCTCGAACGCTGCCGCCAGGTCGGCCGCCCGGCCTGCCTGATGATGATCGACATCGACCACTTCAAGCGCATCAACGACAGTCAGGGGCATACCGCCGGCGACCAGGTCATTGAGGAATTCGCCGCGCGCCTGCGCCATTGCCTGCGCGCAGCCGACATCGCCGGCCGCTACGGCGGCGACGAGTTCGCGGTGTTGCTGCCGCAGGCTGACGCCGGCGACGCGCTAGCGGTGGCGCAACGCGCGTTGGCCGCGGTGCGTGAACGCACGTTCGGCCACGGCCTGCATTGCACGATCAGCGTAGGCATCGCCGCCGCCGACCCCGGCCTGGCCGATACCGGCGCCTGGGTGCGCAAGGCCGACGCCGCGCTGTACCGGGCCAAGGCCGCGGGACGCGACCGGGTCGAGATCGCCGACTGAGATAGATGGCTGAACCGGCGTGGCGCGGCGGCGTGACCGGCGCCACGGGCTGGCCGATACTGTGGCCCTCCCCCACCGGATCGCGCATGACCGTCTACGTAGACGATGCCGTCTGGCCCTGGCGCGGCCGCCGCTGGGCCCACCTGATGGCCGACACCCTGGACGAGCTGCACGCCTTCGCCCAGCAGCTGGGCCTGCCGCGGCGCGCGTTCCAGGACAAGCGCAGCGGCGCCCACTACGACGTGGACACCGAGCTGCGCGAGCGCGCGATCGCCCTGGGCGCCACCGCCATTTCGCGCCACCGCGACCGCGAGTTGGTGCGCGCGGTCATCGCCAATGCCAAGGCGCAGGGGCGCGGCGAACGGCCTTAGGCCGCCCTTCGACTCTAGCGTCGCAGCGCCCTTTGCTCGTCATTCCCGCGAACGCGGGAACCCAGGGCTTCATCCGGGGATGACTCTGATGTCTCTGGATGCCCGCCTTCGCGGGGATGACGAGCAAGAGCGTGAGCCCCCGCTTTTTTGCTCGTCATTCCCGCGAACGCGGGCTCCGCTTTACTTCGGCGGAGCCGAACATCCAGGGCTTCATCCAGGCATGACTCCGAAGTCTCCGGACCCCGCCTTCGCGGAGCTGACGGGCAAGAGCGAATGGCGATCACTCAGGTCTTGAGCTTGTACCCCGTCCGGAAGATCAACCAGATCGCCCCCAGGCACAGCAGCAGGAACACGCAGGTCATGCTCACGCTGAGCACGATGCTCACGTCCGACACCCCGTAGAAGCTCCAGCGGAAGCCGCTGACCAGGTACACCACCGGATTGAACAGCGACAGCTGCTGCCAGGGCGAGGGCAGCATGTGGATGGAATAGAAGCTGCCGCCCAGGAAGGCCAACGGCGTGACCACCATCATCGGCACGATCTGCAGTTTCTCGAAGCCGTCGGCCCAGACGCCGAGGATGAAGCCGAACAGGCTGAAGCTGACCGCGGTCAGCACCAGGAATCCGACCATCCACAGTGGGTGCTCGATTTCGAACGGCACGAACAATCGCGCCGTGGCCAGCATGATCGTGCCCAGGATCACCGACTTGGTCGCCGCCGCGCCCACATAGCCCAGCACCACCTCGATGAAGGAGATCGGCGCCGACAGGATCTCGAAGATGGTGCCGGTGAACTTGGGCATGTAGATGCCGAAGGAGGCGTTGGAGATGCTCTCGGTCAGCAGTGCCAGCATGATCAGGCCCGGCACGATGTAGGCGCCGTAGCGGATGCCGTCGATCTCGACCATGCGCGAGCCGATCGCCGAGCCGAACACGATGAAGTACAACGAGGTGGACAGGACCGGCGAAGCGATGCTCTGCATCAGCGTGCGCCAGGTGCGGTGCATCTCGAACAGGTAGATCGCCCGGATCGCGTGCACGTTCATGCCTGAGCTCCGCGGCCCGCGCCGCCATTGCCGCCACCGCGCACCAGACTCACGAATATCTCCTCCAGCGAGCTTTGCGCGGTCTGCAGGTCCTTGAAATCGATGCCGTGCTCGCCCAAGCGGCGCAGCAACTGGGCGATGCCGGTCTCGTCGGCCTGGGCGTCGAAGGTGTAGACCAGTTCGTGGCCGTCGGCGGTCAGCTCCAGCGCCGGGCTCGCCAGCGCCTCGGGCAGCCGTTGCAGCGGCGCCTGCAGGTGCAGGGTCAGCTGCTTCTTGCCCAGCTTGCGCATCAGTGCGGTCTTGTCTTCCACCAGCACCAGTTCGCCATGGTTGATCACGCCGATGCGGTCGGCCATTTCCTCGGCCTCCTCGATGTAGTGCGTGGTCAGGATCACGGTCACTCCGCTTTCGCGCAGCGCCGAGACCATGGCCCACATGTCGCGGCGCAGCTCCACGTCCACGCCGGCGGTGGGCTCGTCCAGAAACAGCACCTTGGGCTCGTGCGACAGGGCCTTGGCGATCAGCACGCGCCGCTTCATGCCGCCCGACAGGGCCATGATCTTGGCGTCCTTCTTCTCCCACAGCGACAGGTCGCGCAGCACCTTTTCCAGATAGGCCGGATCGGGCGCGCGGCCGAACAGGCCGCGACTGAACTTGACCGTGTCCCACACGGTTTCGAAGGCGTCGGTGGACAGTTCCTGCGGCACCAGGCCGATCTTGGCGCGGGCGGCGCGGAAATCGCGGACGATGTCGTGCCCGTCCACGCGCACCGTGCCGCCGCCCGGATTGACGATGCCGCAGACGATGCTGATCAAGGTGGTCTTGCCGGCGCCGTTGGGCCCGAGCAGGGCGAAGATCTCGCCGCTGCGGATGCGCAGGTCGACGCCCTTGAGCGCCTGGAAGCCGCCGGCATAGGTCTTGGTCAGGCCTTCGACGACGACGATGTCGCCGCCGTGCGCGGCGGGCGAGGAATCGGCGGGCATGCAAGCTCCGTCACGGTGGGGCCGCGCGCCCGGCGCGCGGCGCGAACGCGGACACTGTAACCGAGCCCGCGTGCACGATGTTTGACGCGATCAGCGCATCAGGCCGCCGCGGCCAGGGCGGCGCCGGCGGCGGGCTTGCGCTTGCGCGCGGCGGCGCGCTTCGGCGCGGCGCTGTCTATGCAGCCCATCGCGTACAGGGTCTCGCGTACCGCGCTATCCAGATCGGTGCGCGGCTCCTCGCCGAGCAGGGCGAGCAGGCGGCGGTTGTCCGGACGCTGTGGCTCCTGCCAATGAGTGCGCAGCTCCGACAGTTCGCGGAACAAGGGCAGCAAAGGCGCGCTGCGGCGCAGCAGCGACCAGGGGAAGGGCTTGACCCGCAAGCGCGCGCCCGCCGCCGCGCGCGCGATCGCCGCGACCATGGCGCCGCCGTCGGCATCCCAATGGCCCTGCAGATGGAAGCGCTCGAACGCGCCCAGGCGCTCGGCTCGCTCCAGAAGGCGCAGCATGGCCTCGGCCGCATCGGGCAGGTAGCACCAGGCATGGCCGGTGCCGGCGCGGCCGGGATAGCGCAGGCTGCTCAGCGCGCGACCGGGCTCGACCAGGGCCTGCGAGAACCAGCTGCGCACCGCATGCGGGCCGAAGTAATCGCCGCTGCGCACGATCAGCGCCTGCGCGCCTTCCGCGGTGGCTGCCTGCAACCGCTGCTCCATGCGCACCTGCAGCAGGCCGCGTTGGCCCAGCGGCCGTTGCGGCGCGTCCTCGTCCAGCAGGCCGGATGCGGCGCCGTACACGCTCATCGGCGCCGGCAGCAGCACACGCGCGCGGTTGGCCACGGCCGCCTCGATGCTGTGCTCCAGCATGGCCAGCGGCTGCGAACCGGTGTCGCGCCACAGCAGCGAATCCACCGCATGCACGATCAGCGACGCGCCCTTGGCCGCCTGCAGCACGTCCTCGCGCTGCATGGCGTCGCCTCGCCACCAGTAGATGCCGTTGCCGCGCGTGCCGGTCATGCGGCTGCGGTGCTGCAGCGCATGCACTTCCCAGCCGCGCTGGAGCAGGCGCACGGCCAGTTCGCCGCCGATGCCGCCGCTGGCGCCCAACACCAATGCGCGTTGCTTCGCCTTCATCGCCGTCTCCGAGATCGCGGCGCCCGCTGCGGCGCCATGGGTACAGCTTCGCAGCGCGGCGGCGCGGGCGGTATTGACGAATGTCACCAACGCGGCCGGCCGAACGCAGGCAAACGCGCGGACGCGACGCAGTTCGCATCGCGTCCGCGCATCCGCTCACGCCGCCTGCAACAGGCGCGGCAGGGTGTCGGCCAACTTGATCTCGCCGCGGAAGCCGCCCGCGCTCAGCGCCGGCGTCTTGTCCTCGATCGCGTGGGCGAACTTCACCGCCGGATCGGCTTCCAGCGCTTCGAACAGGCGCTGCAGCTTGGGATAGGCGCTGCGGTCGACCACGTCGTGGTACTGGCTCCAGCGGGCGATGCCGATGAAGTAGGCATCGGCCACGGTGCGCTGCTCGCCCAGCAGCCAGGGGCCGTCGCCGATCATGGCTTCCAGCTGCGCGTGCACCTTCTCGACCTTGTCGCGGCCGTAACGCTTGAGCGCCGCATCGTCGGCCGACGGATGCTCCAGCGCGTGCCACAGCGGTGCGAAAGCGTTGAAGAAGCTGGTGTTGAGGTAGGCCAGCGTGCGGTTGAGGCGGTCGAACTCGGGCGTGCCCTGAGCATAGCCGATGCGGCCGACGCCGCGCGCGGCGATGTGGTTGAGGATGGCCATGCTCTCGGTCAGCACGCGGCCTTGCTCGTCCATCAGCGCCGGGGTTTCGGCCACCGGGTTGATGCGGCGGAACTCGTCGGCGGTGACTTCCTCGGGCATCTCGATGCGGCTGAGCTGGTAGGGCTGGCCCAGCCACTCCAGGGCGACGATGGAGCCGAAGGAGCAGCCGGAGGGGACGCCGTAGTACAGGATGGGAAGCGGGTTCATAAGGACTCCAGAATTGCGGTGAGGTTGGGGTTGGGGCCGTCGTGCGACCTTGGAGAAAGCGTACGCATGTGGACTTTGTCCGTGTAGACTGCAAAATGTGGACCTATCGTCCACATGCATGGACTTACTGTGCTCAACCTCAACGACCTGGCCCTGTTCGCGGTCGCCGTGGAACACGGTGGCTTCGCCGCCGCCGCACGCCGCCTGGCGCTGCCCAAATCCACGGTCAGCAAGCGCGTGGCCGAGTTGGAAACCCAGCTGCAGGCGCGGCTGATCCACCGCACCTCGCGCAGCTTCGTGCTCACCGAGGCCGGCCGCGATTTTTACGAACACGCACGCGCGGCGCTGATCGAGGCCGAGGCCGCCGAGGCCAGCGTGCGCCAGCGCCTGTCCGAGCCCAGCGGCAGCGTGCGCATCACCGCCTCGGTACCCACCGCGCAGCTGTACCTGGCGCCGCAGCTGCCCAAGCTGGCGCAGCGCTATCCGCGCCTGCACCTGCAGGTGAACGTCAGCGACCGCTACGTGGATCTGGTCCAGGAGGGCTACGACATCGGCCTGCGCAGCCATTTCGCGCCGCTGCCGGACTCGGGACTGGTGCAGCGCACGCTGGCGGTGGAGAGCATCGGCCTGCTGGCGGCGCCGGCGTATCTGGACGCGCACGGCAGGCCGCAACAGCCGCAGGAGCTGGCCGAGCACGCAGGCCTGCTGACCTCCGCTTCGGCGAACGAATGGGCCCTGCAGCACCGCGACGGCACGCGCGCCCTGGTCGCACCGCGCCCGCGCCTGAGCGCCAACGAATCGGTGGCGCTGCAGGCCGCGGCCGAGGCCGGCCTGGGCATCGTCTGCCTGCCGCTGGCCTTCGGCCGCGACGCGCTGCGTGCGGGCCGGCTGCAGCGGGTGCTGCCGGATTGGAACGCCGGCCGGGTGACCACCACCCTGCTGATGCCGCATCGCCGCGGGCTGCTGCCCGGCGTGCGCGCGACCGCGGACTTCCTGGCCGAATGCCTGGGCGAGATAGGCGACGAGAGTTAACGCGCGCCGCGCTCGCTCAGATAACGGCGCACCGCGGGCGAACGCGCCTGATTCAAAGGCGTGCGCCACTGCGCGCTGCCGTCGGCCAGACGCACCGATACGCCCTGATTGACGTCGGCGCCGCGGCCGATCAGATAGGCCACGTGGGCCACGTCGCCACTGCGCGCGGCGTTGATCAGCGGCGTTTCGTCGTGCTCGACCACCGCATCCACGCGCGCTCCGGCCGCCACCAGCCGCTGCAGCATCGCCAGGTTGCCCGGGCGCGCGGCCGCGGCGATCAACGCATTGCCGTCGCCGCGTACGGCACGGTCGGGCGCTGCGCCCAGGCGCAGCAGGATATCGACCAGGGCCAGATCGCCCAGACGCGCCGCCACGATCAGTGCGTTGCCTTCGCCGCCGACCGCAGCGTTCATGTCGGCGCCGTTGGCGGCCAGGCGCCGCAGTTCGTCGGGGCGATGCTCGCGCACGGCGGCGATCAGGGCGGCGCCGTCGTTGCGCGGGCTGGCGGCGGCCGGCAGCGCGATGACGGCGACGAGCGCGATGCACAGGAGTTTGCGGGGCATGGCCATGCTGGGATCCTCGGTGGGTTTGTGTTGGCGGGAGGTACGGCGTAGTTGCGGCCCTCACCCCAACCCCTCTCCCGCAAGCGGGAGAGGGGCTAAAGCAGCAGCGTCGAATCAGTCCCCTCTCCCGCTTGCGGGAGAGGGCTAGGGTGAGGGGGTGAGCGCAGCGAATGCTCCTGACCTACAACGCCGTTACCGCCCTCGCGGCCCCAATCGGAAGACCCGAAGAGCCTGCCCCCGCGAAGGCGGGGGGCGGCGCACAGGATGTGCGCCGTTTTCCGCTCGGGCAGGATGCCCGATCGGAAAATCACCGCGAACGCTACGAACTCGCCGCGCACGGCGTCGAAATAGGTCTGCCCTTCTCTTTGGTTACTTTCTCTTGGGCGAGCAAGAGAAAGTGACCCGCGTGCGTAGCATGCGGAAGCTGTTGCTGTTGCCTCTAGGAGCAACAGCAAAAGCAAATCCCCCTCAACCCCCCTTTTCCAAAGGGGGAAGACAAGCAAAAGGGGAAGACTAGCTGTGGGAGACCGCGATCCAAAGCGGCAGACCTGCACGAAGCCTCAGCGGCGCGGGCTCACCTGAACCCCCGCCTCCCGCAACACCCGCTCCATCGACCCCCGCTCGCCGGCGTCCGTGGTGCGGTGATACAGCTTGAGCACCTCGCCTTCGTTGGCCGCCACCAGCAACGCCTTCAATGCCGCTTCGCGCAACGCCGGATTGGCGCGCACGCCCGGATAGATCGCCAACAGATCGCCGGTCGCATTCGCGGTGCCCAAGGCGCGCAGCGCCGCGATGCGCGTCTGCGGGTCGGCCGCGCTGCGCGCCACTTCCGCTGCCGCAGCTTTGTGGCCCGCCACGCCCAAGGCCTGCAACGCCGCCTGCCGCAGCTGCGGGTCGGCATTGCTGCGCGCGACCTCGCTGAGCATGCGCTCGTCGTTGGCCACCCCCAGCGCCTTGAGCACGATCAGCTGACGCGCGCGGTCCGGCGCTGCGGCGTACACCTGGCGCAGCGCGTCGTCCGCGCCGGCCACCGCCAGCATGCGCACCGCGCGCTCGCCCAGCTGCGGATCGCGGCCGCGAGCGACCACCGCCACCTGCGCCAGCGCGCCGGCGTCGTCCATCTGGCTGAGCAGAAACAGCGCGCGCTGCTTGGTCCGCAGGGTGCTGCTGGCGTCGGCGAGGATCGCCACCAGCTTGGGTATCGCTTGCGCCGGCGGCAGCCGTAGCAGCGCCTCGATCGCGTCTTCGCCGCTCACCACGGCTCCGGCGCGCGCGCCGTCGCCGCGCAGCAGCAGCGCGCCATCGCGGTTCCAGCGGCTGCGCGGGTATTGCTGGCGCAGGCGCACGACCGCGGCACGCGCCTCGGCCTCGTGGCCGGCGCGCATGGCCGCATAGGCCTGCCAATAGATCGCCGCGTCGGCCGCCTGCGGCTCGCTCTGGCGCAGGCGCCGTTCCAGGTCGGCGAAGCGGCGCTGCGCCAGCGCCCAATCGCCGCTGCCCAGCGCGCCGTGACCCTGCCAGTACAAGGCATTGAGTTCGCCGCCCGGATCGGCCGGCGCCGCGCTGGCGACGCCGGTGCAGAGCAGCGCCGCCAGCGCCAGCGCGGCCCAGGCCGGGCGCGTGCGCTTGCCTGGTGTTGCGGTGGGAGTGCGGATCATGTGGCCAGCCCTCGTTCGTTCGCCCGCGCACCCTGGCGTTGCTGCAGCCGTGTTTCCACGGCCCGCAGCTGGAACACCAGGTCGTTGCCTTCGACGTAGTCGCGCAAGGCCTTGTCTTGTTCGATGCCCGCATCGGGCCCGCGGTTAGCCAGTTCGATCAAGGTCGGCTCCAGCGAGCGCAGGAACCCGGCCAGGGCGCGGTCGCCGCGCTGCGCCGCGGCTTCGGCGTACAGGCGGTTGTCGTCGGCCAGCTCGCGCGCGTACTCGGGGTCCACCGCCGCCAGCGCCCCGCCCTGGTTGTTGACCACGCTCAGCAGGACGCCCTCGGTGCTGCGCAGATGACCGGCCACGTAAGCGTCCAGCACGCGTGAGGCGCGCTCGGACGAAGCGGGTTCGGGCGCCCGCTGCGGGGCCTGGGTGAGCGCGGGCATCTGCGGTTGGATCGCATCGCGGTTCAGCGCGAACGGCAGGTAGGCGGCCACGCCCAACACCGCGGCGGCGGCCAGGCCCGCGTCCCAATGGCGCCACCGCTTCGCGCGCGGCGGCAGCGCACGCGTCGGCAACGGCACCACGTTGCCGGCTCGCGCGGACTCGGCCTGCAGACGCGGCTGCAGGCGCTGCCACAGCCGCGCTTCCAGATTCGGATCGTAAGGCGGCAAGGCCGCGGCATCGGCCGCGGCCAGCACCCGGCGCAGCTGGGTGTAGCGCTGAGCGAGTTCGGGCGAGGCCGCCAGGGCCGCTGCGATCTCGCGCAGGCGCTCGGGCGGCAGGCCGTCGCGGTAGTGGTACAGGATCAGGTCGTCGTCGCTGATGTGCATGGCTTACCTCAACGGTTCCAGCGCGTCGCGCAGCTTGCGCACGGCACGGAAGATGGCCTGCTTGCACTGGCCGATATTCATCCCCAGGGTGTCGGCGATGCGCTCCAGCGGCTCGCCCTCGTAATGGCGCAGCATGAAGGCGGCGCGCTCGGCGTCGCTCAGGCGCTGCATCTGCCGGTCGATACGGCGGCCCAGTTCGACCCCGACCGCGCGCGCCTCCGGATCGGGGCCGTCGTCGGGCAGGGTGTGCAGGAAGTCGGCGCCGTCCTCGTCGTCGCCGCCCTCGAACGCGCCATCGCGATGGCGCGCATTGCGTCGCAATTGCTCCAGCGCGGCGTTGGCGGCGATACGGTGCAGCCAGGTCGCGAACGCCGAGCGCCCGTCAAAGCCCGCCAGACCGCGCCAGGCGTTGTACAGCGCCTCCTGCACCGCGTCCTCGGCCAACGCGGCGTCGCGGGTGATGCGGAAGCACAGCTGGAACAAGGGGCGCGCATGCGCCTGAACCAGCTCGCGGAACGCGAGCGGGTCGCCGGCACGTGCGCGCACCCAGGCCGCCTGCACCGAATTGTCCATAGGGTCCCCACCGTCCATGTCCCATAGGATGCACGCTGAGCGGCGTTGGTTAGCCTGGATGCGACACCAGGCCGGGCGAACGAAAGCATCGGCCTGGGTTTGCTTTCGAATCGCCGATTCAGGCACGGTCGGTCACGGTCAAAAGCGGTAACGGACCTTCGCCAGGAACTGATCGGCATCGCGCAAGGACAACGCCTCGTCCAGCAAGCCGCCCGTATCCACGCCCTCGCGCTGGCTGCGGCGGATGCCACCGCGCGAGTAGGCCAGGAACAGTTCGGACTGCGGCCCCAGTTGGTAGCGGTAGCGCAGCTGCAGGCCGAAGTTGTTGACGTCGAAATCCGGCCGCGCCTCGCCGCTGGCGATCAACCGCCCCTGCGGCGACAGTCGATAGCGCTGGCCGTCGCTGCCGCGCACGGCCACCCATTCGGACTTCAGGCGCAGTTCGTGGCCGCGCGCGGGGAACCAGCTCAGGCCCAGGCTGGCGAAGTCGCCGCGGCGCGCATAGCGGCCGAAGTCGCGCCCGCCCTCCCACAACAGCCAGTCCCGGCCCCAGTCGGGGCCGAACTCGAAGCTCGCGTTGAACTGCTCGCTTGGGTACCAGTTGGCGCCGAACACCAGCTCGCGCGAGGGCCGCGCGCCCAGGCCGCGCGGCAGCAGCGACCCCGACGCGCTCCAGGCCCAGTCGCCGTAGCGCCGGCTGACATAGCCCGCTTCGGCGTCGTAGCGGCCCGAGCGCCGCCACAGGCCGTTGCCGCGCGAGATCAGATCGTCCCAGCCCGCGCTGATCAAGCTGGCTTCCAGATAGACCAGGTCGCCGCTGCGGTAGTTGAGATTACCGCCCAGCAGCAGATAGGTCGGCAGGCGGTCGCCCCGGTCGTTGCTGCGCGCCTGCAGTTCGGCCGACCAGCGCGTGCTGGCCAGAGTGGATTCGGCGCGGCGAACGCGATGCAGGTAGACGCCGGTGAGTTCCAGCTCGTTGAGGCTGGCGCGGCGCTGGAAGCCCAGGTCGTTGAAGTCCAGGCGATCGCCGAAGTGGGTGGCTTCCAGCTCGTAGCGCCAACGCTGGTTCGGCGTCCAGTTGATGCGCAGCCAGGCGCCCAGGCCGTCGCGGCGCATACCGGCCTGCTCGATGAAGCTGCCCAGCGCCTGCGCGTTGACGATCAACTCGGCATTGGGTTTCCAGCTCAGGTCCAGCGCCTGCACCTGGGCCTGCCGGTCGAGGTAGGGCCGCTCCACCACGCTGCCCAGCCAGCCCAGGTTCAAGCCGGGGCGCAGCGGGTATTGCAGGCGCGCGGCGTAGTAGTCGCGGCCAGCCGGGCCGTGTTCGCTGGCCGCCAGTACGCCGTAGCCCAGGGCGCCCAGCGAACCGTTGAGCTTGAGCGCGGCGTCGATGTCGCTGGCGCCGCTGCCGTCGTCGGCATCGCCGCCGATGCGGCGGGTGTGGATCAATCGGCCCGAATCGGGCGTGGTCAGATCGAAGATCGCCTGGTTCTCGGTGAAAAACGGACGGCGGTCGCTGTAGAAGGTTTCCACCGCGTCGAAGTTGATGACCAGGTCGTCGGACTCGACCTGGCCGAAATCCGGATTGACCGTGGCGCTGAGCTGGAAGGTCGGCGAAGGTTTCCAGAACAGGTCCAGGCCGGCGTCGTAGCGGGTGCGGCCGCCGATCAGGTCGTGGTTCGCGGTCAGATAAGGCCACACGTACAGCAACGACTTGCGGTACTGGGCGATCTGCACCGGTTCGAAGCCGGACACGTAGCGCCCACGCGACGGCGCCACCGCCGGATAAGCCAGGGTCTCGCCGTTGCTGCCCAGGCTGCGGCCGAAATACACCGCGATCTTGCGGCTGGCGCCATCGCTGCCGCGCATCGGTGCCACCGTCCACGGAATCAGCAATTCGGCCTGCCAGCCTTGCTCGTTCTCGCTGACCGCCGACGACCAGTCGGTGTCCCAGTCCAGGTTCAGCAGGTTCTCGTTGGCCAGCACGCCGTCGCGCACCGAGCCGGACAGGTCGACGCCGAAGCTGTAGGCGTTGCGGCCGTCGCCGTCGAAATCGATGGCCACGGTGACCCGGTCGGCGGCGCGGTTCTGGTCGCGCTCCAAGCGCGGCTTGACCCGCTTGAACGCCGGCGACTGTTCCAGTTCGAAAGCCACGGCGATGCCCTCGGGCGTGGACAGCAGCCGCGCGCGGGTGCCCAGGCCTGCCGCCTGCGCTTCCAGCCGGTAGGGCTCGGTGACCTTGAAGTCGGTGTACACGCGCGCCTGTTGCCACTCGGGCTCGTCCAGCTTGCCGTCGACGACGATGGCCGCCTGCGCCCCGCCGGCGAAGGCCATAGGCAATACCAATCCAGCGCATGCCCAGGCATGCGTGCCGCGTTCTCTCGTAGTCATGCGATCCCCGGTGCGTTGCGTTCTACCGGGTTGGATGCGGCCGCACGAGCGCGGTTAGCCGGATTTCGCTACGGCGCAAACGACTGCGCCAGGCCGGTGAGGGCCTGGCGCCGAAGGGATCGGAGTTGCGATGCGATACGCGCTACTGGACCAGGCCGCGGTTCTGCTGCTGCGCCTGCTGCCAGCCCTGCTGGGTCGGCGCGGTGACGTTGTTGATCTCCTGGGTGTTCTGCTGGATGCTGCGGTTGAGCATATTGCTCTCGGGGTGGTGGATCACGTCGCGAGCGCCGCTGAATCCGTGGTCGCGCACCGCATACACCTCGCCTTCGTGGGTGAACACCCGCGAGATTTCCGGCATGTGGTTCTGCTTGGCGAACAGCGCCACCGAGGAGGCGAAATCCTGCTGCTTCTGCGGCGACCAGGCCGTGTACTCGGCTTGGACGCACTTGAGCGCGTTGCAGTACAGGGGATTATCCGAGTGGCGCTGGTCGTTCATCAGGATCGGCTGCTGCTGGCCCAAAGGCGGCTGCAGCACCGACCCCAACGACGGCTGCTGCGGCACCAGCGGCGGCGGGCTGCCGAAGCCGCCCTGCATCATCTGGAAGCCGCCGCCGTAGACCTGATGCACGGCGTTGCGGACCTGATCGCGCACGCCGGAGGACACCGTGAGCTGTTCCTCGGTGTAGTCGCCGCGCATGGGCTTGATCTCCACCTTGTCGCGGAACTGACCGTGCCGGTCCAGCTCCCACTCGTGACCGCTGTTGGCGCTGCGGCCGACCAGGCGCAGGTTGTCGGTGTCGTTGTAGGCATCCTTGGCATGGGCGCGGGTCAGGCCGCTGTCGGGCGCGTACTTGAGCATGTCCTTGGACAGGATCTCGAACGGCACGCGATGGTCGATGTCCAGCGCGTCGCGGGTGAGCAGCTGTCCCGAAGCGCCGCACTTGAACAGGTGGACCTGGGTCACGTTGCCGGTCGTCGGGCTCTTGAGATTGACCGAGGTCGCATAGGCCTCGCCCAGCTTGGCTTCGTACCACTTGCCCGCCACGGCGGCATCGAAGCTCAGGCCTTTGCGGCCTTCGTCGGGCGACCACGGCGTTTCCATGGTGGACTTGTTGCGGCGGGCCAGGTCGCGCTCCTGATCGTAGACGGGGCGCTGGGCGCTGGGATCGAAGCCCAGGCGGTCGTTGACCCACTTCTGCCATTCCGGCGAATTGGGGCCATGGGTGTTGTAGACCAGATCGGCGCTGTCGCGACCGCGGTTCTGCACCGCCGGCAACAGGCGCAGGTTGCCCACGTCGTTGTAGGCGCGGATCGCATCGGCCTGGTTGTCGACGCCCTTGTTGACGCAGTGCTGCTTCCACGGCGTGGCATGGTCGATGTCCAGGGCATCGATGCTGTGCCAGGTATCGGTGGTGGGGTTATGGAACAAGGCCACGGTGCCGTGGTCCTTGGTCTGCACCATCTCGCCGCGCATGTTCTTGAACGCCCACTCGTTGCGCATGTACTCGATCGTGGAATCGTAGAATCCCAGCGATTCGCGCGTGTCGCTTTGGTCCCAAGCCTTGTTTTGCAGCGTCGCTCCGTGCTCGGTAGGGCGATGCTCGCCGTAGCTGACTAGCGTGACGTGGTGACCGCTTTTCAGGGTGACGTCTTCGAAGGGCATGGCAAAACTCCTTTGCTACGACGCGTGCGCGTCCTTGAATGGCGTGCGACGGCGGTGCCGTCAGAACGTGAAAGAATGGCCCTGCGACTGCGCCTGCGCGCCCGGCTTGGGCACCGCCGGCAAGCGGTCGATGAAAGCGGTGTTCTGCTCCACCGTGACCTTGACCGCATCGGCGGCGGACAGGCCGACCGCGCGGCGGGAAGGCAGCTCCGGATCCTGGACCGCGAACAAGGTCCCGCCATCGGTCAGGAACGCGCGGTCGATCCCGCCCATCCTGGCGTCCTTGGCCGCGTACGCCATGGAACTGGCCGCGTTGCGCTGCTGCTCTTCGGACAAGCCGCCGTGTGCGGGCAGCGCGCGCAAGCTCTTCAGCGCCTGGTCGTAGAGCCGGTGGTCGGGGTGGCGTGGATTGTCCAGCAGCGGCGGCGAGGACGAACTCGCGGCCATCGACGATGGCGTCGCAAACGCCGACATCGACGGTTGCGGGCTCGACGACGAGCTGGCGGCCATCCCGAACGGCCCGCCGAAGGATGGCAGCGGCGCCGACGGCCCGGGCTTGGACTTGCCGGGCTTGTCGTCGCTCAGGTCCATGCCCTTCGCCGCCAGTTCGGGTTCCTCGTCGTCGTCGATGAACGCACGATCGTCGTCGTTCTCCAGGTCGGAATCGTCCGACAGCTCCGAGCCCGCATCGCGGTACTGGCCGAACTGGTTGAGCTCCCACTCGTGCGAACTGTTGGCGCTGCGCGAGATCAGGCGCAGGTTGCTGGTTTCGTTGTAGGCGTCCAGCGCATTGGCCTTGGTGGTGCCGCCCTGGGCGTACTTGACCATCTCGGTGGCCAGGATCTCGAACGGAACCTCGTGATCGATGTCGAAGGCGTCGCGGGTGACCAGCTGACGCGTCGCCGCGCACTGGAACAGCGGCACTTCGGTTTTCCTGCCGGTGGTGGGGCTGGTCAGTTCGACGGTGCCGGCGTAGGTCTGCTCCAGTTGATGGTTGTACCACTTGTCCAGCACGCGGGTATCGAAGCTCAGGCCCTTGCGGCCGTCCTCGGGCTCCCAGCTCGCGCCGGTGGTGGCCTTGGTGCGCCGGGCCAGATCGCTGCCCTCGTCGAAAGCGGGGTGCGACGCGGCGGCGTCGTAGCCGAAGTTCTTCTTCACCCAAGCCGCCACTTCCGGCGAGTCGTTGCCGTGCTCCTCGAGCATGTTCTCGAAGCTGTTGCGCGCGCGGTTGACCGTGGACGGCAGCAGACGCAGGTTGCCGACGTCGTTGTAGGCGCGGTTGGCGTCGGCGTAGTTGTCGACCTTCAGCGCCGTCAGGTGCTCCTTCCACGGCCTGGCGTGGTCGATGTCCAGGGCGTCGGCGGAATGCCAGGTGTCGGTGGAAGCGTTGTGGAACAGCAGCAGGTTGTGGCCCTTTCCGCTGCGGTCGGTCAGCGACACGGGCGTGGGCGACATGTGGGCGATGGCCCAGTCGTTGCGCATGTACTGGATGGTGGACTCGTAGAACGCCACACCGCTGCGCTTGTGGCTGGCATTCCAGGGCTTGGACTGCAGCGCGTCGCCGTGCGCGGGCGGCGGCACGTCTTCCCACTTGACCAGGGTGACATCGCGACCGCTTTCCAGTCGCACGGGAATGCGTTGGTGGCCCATGGTGCGTCTCCTTGTCGAAACTCGACATCCGTGAAAAGGCGACGCTCCCCCGCGGCGCCCGGCACCGACCCGTTCGTTGCGCCCACGTCGGGCGCGGGCGATGCGGGGCTCTCCGGCCCGGGGTCGGGCGTAACTATAAGCGCCCGCGTGCGGTCTCCGGAACGCCACGCGGGCGCAGCGGCGCGCACGCGCCGACGAACGCGCGGCCGCAGCATCCGGATCGTGCCGCTAGTTGTCCGGATCGAGAAACCGCTGTCCGGTTCGTGCGCGCCGCGGCGGCGGATGACCGCGGCGCGAGCCGCCGCTCAAGCGCGGCTGAAATCGCTGACCCAGTTGAGCTCCCAGGTCTTGCCCTCGTCGGCCGAACTCGATTGCGACCAGCGCGCGGTGCGCTCGGTGATGTTGGTCCAGGTCACGCGCGTGCGCACCGGCCGGCCCTGGTGGCTGTCGTCGCCATCGAAGCGGCCGATGCCGTCGGCGAAGCCGCCGCGCAACGGCGCGCCGATCGCGGTCGGCGCGCGTCCGTCCAGCCACCAGCTCAGCCATTGCCTGCGCGCCGGGTCGTAGGCGCGGAAGCCGACACCGCGCACGGTGCCGCTGGGGAAATTCATCACGTTGTCGCCGACGTTGCCGCGGCCGCCCAGGACCGGCCAGTTGACGAAGCTGCCGTCGAACTCGTCCCACTGGTCGCTATTGGCCAAACGCTGACGCAGGCGCCGGTGCTGCACCTTCCAGCGGCCGGCGAGGAAATCGAAATCGCGCTCGTAGCCGGGCAACAGCGGCAGCGGACTGGGTTCGGCCGCGGTGCGGGTGAACCAATTGCGCCAGTTCACTTCCCAGCTGCGGCCCTGATCGGGCGAGAACGCCTGCTCCCACCAGGGCTTGGCGCCGTGGATGTCGTGCCAGCGGAAACGCATGGTGATCGGCTTGCCCTTGAAGGTGTCGTCGCCGTAGAAGGTGCCGCCGTCGCCGTCGAAGCCGCCGCGTACCGGCGGGTCGATATGGGTTGGGTTACGGCCGTCGATCCACCAGATCGCCCAACGGTCGCTGGCCTCGTCGTAGGCGCGCAGGCCCAGCCCGTGATAGCGGCCGCCCGGCAGCTCGACGAGGTTGTCGTCCACCGTGCCCAAGCCGCCCAGCGTGGACCACACCGCGCTCTTGCCGCCGAACTCCTCCCACTCGTCGCTGCCGGCCAGGCGTTCGCGCAGGCGCCGGTGGTGCACGTCCCAGTTGCCGATCAGCCAGTCCCAGTCGTGCGCGCGAGCCGGCGCGGCAGCCGCGTGCGCCTGCAGCCAGGGCGGCAGGCCCAGCGCGGCGACGCCGCCGGCGGCCGCGGCGGCCAGCAACAGACGGCGGCGCGAGGGCAGCAACAGCTCGGCGTCTCGGGAGTAGGGGAAGGCAGGCGGGCGCAGCGGCATGGGACACTCCGGATTCGGCGTTTGCGAAAATGCGTCGAGCCGAAGCATGGCCAGCCGGCCGGCGCGGCGACCACTCAGGGTTGAGGCGGGAGGCTAAGTCAGGCTTATGGTCAGCGAACGGCGGTTCCCTTCCCTATCGGCGATCCGTGCGTTCGAAGCCGCGGCGCGGCTGGGCAGCTTCGCCAAGGCCGCGCAGGAGTTGGACACCACCGCCGCGTCGGTGAGCTACCACGTGCGCCGGCTGGAAGAGCAAACCGGCGTGCGCCTGTTCCTGCGTCACCCGCACCGGGTGGTGCTCACCGCCTCGGGCGAGCTGATCGCGCGCGAAGCCATCAGCGCCTTCGCCGCGCTGCGCGCGAGCTTCGCCCAGGCCGCCGAAGCCGACGAGGCGCAATTGGCGCTGACCACCCTGCCGAGCCTGGGCACCAGCTGGCTCACGCCCAAGCTCGGCCGCTTCCGCGCCAAGCACCCTGAGATCGCACTGGAACTGGATCTGTCGGCCGAAGCCCAGGACCTGAGCGCCAGCCGCTACGACGCGGCCATCCGCAACGGTCACGGCCGCTGGCCGGGCCTGCGCAGCGCCGAATTGTTTCCCAGCATCTTCATGCCGCTGTGCGCGCCGCAGCTGCGCGAAGCCGCCGCCGCGCTCGCCGATCCGCGCACCGCGCCGGAGGTGCCGCTGCTGGGCCGGCCGGACTGGTGGCGTCTGTGGTACCGCGCGCGCGGTCATGCCGACGGCCTGCCCTCGCGGCGCTTCGGCACCAACCTGTCGGCCGAATACCTGGACATCGCCGCGGCCGTCGCCGGCCAGGGCATCGCCATCGGCTCGCCGATCCTGTTCCGCAACGAAATCCAAGCCGGTCGCCTGGTGCCCGCGCACGACTTCGTCGCCAGCGACGGCCGCGCGTTCTGGTTCGTGTATCCGCTGGTGCGCCAGCACAGCGGCAAGATCGCGCGTTTCGGCGAGTGGATCGCCGACGAGGCCGCACGCGATCTGGCCGCGGCGCAGTCGTTCGTGCGTCGCGCGGTGACCGTGGCGACTTGACCGCCTGCCGCTGCGCGTCAGCTTGATGAACTTCGCCACATAAATGAATGCGACCTGCGTCGTTCGCAAAACGAGAACGCACGCGATGCTGCACTAGAGCGCCCCATGAGGCGCACTTATGAACTCCGCCTTCCGCAACAGGCCCGGCGCGTGCGCATCCTGATCGTGTGCCGCGGCAATCTCTGCCGCAGCCCTATGGCCGCGGTGTTGCTGCGCCATGCGCTGCCGGCCGCGCGGATCGAATCGGCGGGCCTGGCCGCGGTGGCCGGCGCGCCGATCGAGCCCCATGCACAGCGCGCACTGGCCAGGCTCGGATTGAGCGATGACGGCCATCGCGCACGCCAGTTCAGCCTGGACGCGCTAGCGGCGGCCGACTTGGTGCTGGCGATGGAACAGCGCCATATCGCTGCGCTGCTCGCGCTCGCGCCCGCGGCGCAGAGCAAGTGCGAACTGTTGTCGCGCTGGCTGGATCACCACGACATCGACGACCCCTACGGCCGCTCGCAAGCGCAATTCGACGAAATCTGCGCACGCATCGAAGCCTGCGTGCGCGCCTGGACACCGAAACTGCAAACCGACGCACGCATCGCGCTTGCGTGCGTTAGCGCTCATAACTGTGTCGTAGAACGTGATGATGTTCATTGAACTGAACCCCAGCGTAGCGCTTGCGCGGATTCACCACGGTGAATCTGAAACCTTCATCTAATCATCAACTTTTTCGCACTAGGCTCGCTTCCGCCTCGATGCGCGAACGGTCTTCGCACCGCACCCGCTCGTCGATGCATGCAGTGGTTGTTGCTGTGCGCACGCACACGGAAAGCAGCATCCGTATTTCCGTGATCCGTCCCCTCCCGAGGCGTGCGCATGAACGACCACAAGCTGGTAGCGGCTAGCGCCATCGCCTTGGCGGTGACCTTGTTCGCGATTTTTTCGATACGGCCCTGGGCGCGCCGCATCGGTTTGGTGGACAAGCCCGACGAGCGCAAACGCCATCGCGGCAAGATCCCGCTGATCGGCGGCCTGTGCTTTTTTCTCGGCACCCTGATCGGGCTCAGCTATCTGGGCTACTTCGACCGCTTCATGACCAGCCTGATGCTGGGTGCTGGCATGATCGTGGTCGCCGGCGCCATCGACGACGCACACCAGCTCAGCGTACGCGCGCGGCTGCTGATCGAGGCCGGCGCCACCGGCCTGGTCATCGTCATGTCCGGCTACTACGTGCGCAACCTCGGCGAGTTCGCGGTGATCGGCGACCAGTTCGGCCTGGGGCCGTTCGGCATCCCGTTCACCGTCGTGGCGGTGATCGGGCTGATCAACGCCTTCAACATGCTCGACGGCATCGACGGCCTGGCCGCGTCGGTGGCCATGACCTGCATCGCCGCGATCCTGCTGTTCGACGGCATGCACTGGTCGGCGCCGGGCGTGCTGTTCCTGCTGCAAGTGCTGTTCGCCGCCTTGATCCCCTATCTGTTCGTCAACCTGGGCTGGCCCGACGGCCGCAAGATCTTCATGGGCGACGCCGGCAGCACCCTGATCGGCTTCGTCCTGGCCTGGAGCCTGATCTACATGAGCCACCCGCGCGTCGGGCGGCTGGCGCCCGTGGACGTGATGTGGTGCGTGGCGGTGCCGGTGATGGACACGCTGTCGGTGATGTACCACCGCATGCGCGCGGGCCGCTCGCCGTTCCACGCCGACCGCCGCCATATCCATCACTTGTTGCTGGACACCGGCTTGAAGCCGCGCGCGGCGCTGGTGCTGATCCTGGCCTTCTACGGGCTGCTGGTGGGTGTGGGCTACGGTCTGCGCGAAGCGCCGGAGCCGGTCAGCGGCGCGGTGTTCCTGATCGCGCTGGTCGCCTACGTGCTGGGCGCGGCGCCCTTGCTGAGCCGGATGCAATCGGCGCGAACGCGTCGCGCGGCCGCCTACGCTGCTGCCGCGCCCCATTTCGACGATGCGCCCATCGCGGCGGACCACGCGGCCGAACAAGCGCCGCCGCTCAAGACCCTGTGCCTGTTCGCCGACCCGCCCGACTCGGTGCAGATCGCGCCGATCGCGCAATGCCTGGCCCAGGACGAACGTTTCGAATCGACCTTGTGCGTGACCACGCCCGGCGAGGCCACCGCGGCTGCGCAGGTGCTGGACGAATTCGGCCTGGCCGCCGACATCGAGGTCGGCATGCCCGCGCCCGAACATGCGGGCAGCGAAATCATGGCCGTCTCGCTGGACGGGCTGCAGCGGGTGATGGACGAAGTGCAGCCCGACCTGGTGCTGGTGCCCGGCGATACCAGCGCGACCCTGGTCGCCTCGCTCGCCGCCCACTACCACCACGTGCCCGTGATCTGCGTCGATCCCGTCGTCGCACGCGCCGACGGCGAGGCGATCGACGAGCCCTCGCGCCGCATCGCCTTGTCGCTGGCCGCGCTGCACGTGGCCGCCGACGACGATGCCGGCCGCCAGCTGATCGAACTGGGCGTGCCCGCCGAACGCGTGCTGGTGGCGGGCGATCCCGATAACGACGCGGACGCCTGCGCCCGCGTCGCCGATGCCTTGGCGAACCTGCGCCCTGCAGCTCACACCGCTGTCCCCTCGTCGTGGGGCGCGGGTTCGCCCCTTTCTTCCGCCGCCGACCGGGCCTGGCAAAGCCCTTGAGCGCCACCCGGGCCTCGGCCGCGACGCCCAGGAACGACCATCGCGAGAGTGAAGACCATGGCCACGCAACTGATCCCCCGCAGCGAAGTGCTGCAGCCCATCCCGATAACCGCCACCGCCAATCCGCGCGAGGACGACATCGACCTGCCCAACCTGGTCTCGACCTTGGGCGCGCATAAATGGACTATCGCCTTCGGCACCCTGCTGTTCTTCCTGGTCGCCGCCGCCTACGTGCTGCTGGCCACGCCCAAGTACCAGGCCACCGCGGTGGTGCAGGTGGAAAGCCGGCCGCCGTCGGTGCCCGGCGTGAACGGCAACGGCGCCGCGCCGCTGCCGCCGATGGACGCCTCGCCGGCGGCCACCGAATCGCAGCTGCTGACCTCGCGCCGGGTGCTGGGCGAGGCGATGACGCGCCTGGATCTGGACGTGTCGGCGCAGCCGATGCAGCTGCCGGTGGTCGGCGGCGTGATCGCACGCGCGCAACAGCGCCTGCAACCCGGCAGCCTGGGCCAGCCCTGGTTCGGCCTGAACCAGTACGGCTGGGGCGGCGAGCGCATCGACGTGGGCGCGCTGGAACTGCCCGAAGCGCTGATCGATACCCCGCTGCAGTTGCAGGCCGGCGACGCCGGGCGCTACACCCTGTTCGGCCCCGACGGCCGCGAGCTGGTGCAGGGCCGCGTCGGCCAGCCCGCCAGCGCCAACGGCGTGCGCATGACCATCGCCGAGTTGAACGCGCGCCCCGGCACCCGCTTCCAGGTGCGCAAGTTCAATCCGATGGCGGTGATGGCCGCGCTGAAGAACGAGATCACCGTCAGCGAGCAGGGCCGCAACTCCGGCGTGATCGCGCTGACCTACACCCATGAAGACCCGATCCGCGCGCGCGAGGTGCTGGACCAGATCACCCGCGCCTACGTGCGCCAGAACGTGGCGCGCAATTCGGCCGAGGCGGCCAAGCGCCTGGAATTCGTCAGCGCGCAGCTGCCCAACGTGCGCCGCGAACTGGCCAACGCCCAGGCCGCGCTCAACGCCTTCCAGACCCGCACCCACACTATGGACGTGGCCACCCAGAACCAGGCCCTGCTGACCCAGGGCGTGGCCCTGGACACCAACATCCGCCAGCTGCAGATGCAGTTGTCCGAAGCGGCCGCGCGCTACACCCCCTCGCACCCGGTGTACGCCGCGCTGGCGCGCCAGCTCGATCAGTTCGAACGCGACAAGGCAGGCCTGCAAGGCCAGATCGGCCGCCTGCCCGACACCCAGCAGGGCCTGTTCCGCCTGAACCGCGACGTCGAAGTCATCAACCAGACCTACGCCAACCTGCTCGACCAGGCCCAGCAGCTCAACATCGCCCGCGCCAGCGCGGTCGGCAACGCGCGCATCGTCGACGCGGCCGGCGTGAACATGGACAGCCCCGCCTGGCCCAAGCCGCTGCTGACCCTGGCCGTGGGCACGGCGGTGGGCGCGGTGCTGATGATCGCGCTGGTGCTGCTGCGGCAGACCTTCCGCCGCGGTGTCGAGGATCCCATCGACATCGAACTGCTGGGCCTGCCGGTCTACGCCTCGATTCCGTTCAGCGCGCGCGGCCGCCAGATCGCCGGGCGTCCGGGTCTGCGCCGTCGCGACGGCCGCCAGCGCCTGCTCGCGCTGCGCTCGCCCTCGGACCTGGCGATGGAGGCGCTGCGCACCCTGCGCACCAGCCTGCACTTCGCGCGCATGGAGATGAAGAACAACATCCTGATGATCGCCGCGCCCAGCCCCGGCGTGGGCAAGACCTTCGTCTGCGCCAACCTGGCCGTGACCATGGCCCAGGCCGGCCAGCGCGTGCTGCTGATCGACGCCGACATGCGCCGCGGCACCCTGCACCAGGCCGTGGGCGTGCGCTCCGAGGGCGGCCTGTCGGAACTGATCTCCGGCCAGATCCAGGCCGAGGACGCGGTGCGCAAGGTGCCCGGCACCGAGAGCATGTCGTTCATCTCGCGCGGCTCGGTGCCGCCCAATCCGTCCGAACTGCTGATGCATCCGCGCTTCGCGTCCCTGCTCAAGCAGCTGGCCAAGGGCTACGACGTGGTCGTGATCGACACCCCGCCGGTGCTGGCGGTGACCGACGCGGCGGTGATCGGCCATCAGGTCGGCACCTGCCTGATGGTGGTGCGCTGGGGCCTGAACCAGCAGCGCGAGATCGCCCTGGCCAAGCAGCGGCTGGAGCAGAACGGCGTCAACGTGCGCGGCGCGATCTTCAACGCCGTGGAGAAGCGCGGCTCCGGCCAGTACGCCTACAGCTATTACGACTACCGCGCGATCGGCGGCGCGGCCGCGGGGCGCTGAGCATGCAGATCACCATGTCGCCCTACTACGGCACGCCCGACTTCTCGCCGCTGGACGCCGCCGCGCGGCCGGCGCTGGACCCGGTGTCGGTGGCCGACCTGCTGCGCAATGCCTTCGTCTATCCGCCGTACTCGATCTACGAAGGCGTGCGCCTGGTCACCTTCGGCTTCTGTCCGCACGACGACATGCATGCCGCGCCGCGCTTCCGCTTCAAGTTCCGCAACGCCGGGGAGACGCCCGAGGAGCCGCGGGTGGAGCAGGACTGGCTGGCCCAGTACCACCGCCGTCTGTGCCAGGCGGTGGAGCGCAGCTGCTCGGGCATGCTCTCGCCCTGGCTGCTGCAAAGCGGCGGCAAGGACTCCACCACCCTGGCCATCGCCCTGGCCGATGCGCGCCCGGACGCCACCTGCATCACCTACCTGGGCGGGCGCGAGGAGGACGAGGTCGATTCCGCCGCGCAGGTCGCGCGCACGCTGGGCCTGCGCCACGAAGCCCTGGTCTGCGACCCGGGCCGCGCCTACGACCGCTACCTGGCCCTGCTGCCGCGCATGCCGCTGCTGACCGCCGACTTCGCTCTGCTGTCCTACGTCGATCTGGGCACCGAGATCGCCGCGCGCGGCGGCGACGGCGTCGTCGACGGACTCGGCGCGGACAGCTACTTCGGCACGCCGATGAGCGCGCGCCAGCACCTGCTGTCGTGGCTGGCGCGCGGGCTGCGCCTGCCGGCCGCGGCCGCCGAGCTGCCGCTGGTGCGCGACAGCTTCCGCCTGTGCTACCTGCTCAGCACCCTGCAGATGAACCCGATTGAGCGCGTGTTCCCGGGCTCGCGCTTCAGCGACGGCGAGGTCGACGCGTTGTTCGGCCGCGACATCGCCCGGCAGTCGCGCCAGCGCCTGCAGCTGTTCGCGCAGGAGATCGGCACCGCCACCAGCGACTGGGAATGGCGCGACATGTCCACCTCCATCGCCGGCTCGGCCGGCGCCTTCGCCAAGGGCCTGTACGTGGCCCAGGCGCTGGGCCTGGGCGCCGCCTACCCACTGTGCGATCACGCGCTGCGCGAATGGATCCACCGCGAGGTGCCGCGCTATCAGAAGGTGGACCCGGATACCGGCCTGAACAAGCTGCTGATCCGCCGCCACATCGCCAGCCGCTTCGACGAGCTGCCGTACGTGGAACGCAAGGGCTCGTTCCGCTTCGACCTGCGCGGGCTGGCCGCGCAGCGTTACGATCACGTGCGCGACTACGCCGAGCGCGCGCGCGATTACCTGCCCGGCGCGGCCGCCTGGCTGGACCGCCACCGCGGCCGTCTGGGCAACAAGTATCACGCCTCCAAGTTCTACCTGCTGGCCATCGTCCTGCCCTGGCTGGATGCGCAGGCCGCCGGCGCGAGCGCGCATGGCTCCGCGCGCGCGGCCTGAAGCCGGTGCCGACCGCTTGCGGCGCGCCCTGCTTGGCGTGCTGCCGGCGGCCTGGTGCGCGCTGGCCTGGCCCGCGCGCGGCGCCGCACGCATCGACGTGCGCGCGCACGGCGCGCGCGGCGACGGCCGCCATGACGACACCGCCGCGTTCCAGGCCGCCATCGACGCGCTGCCGGCGGCCGGCGGCACCGTCGCGGTCGGCGCCGGCGACTACCTGATCGACCCGTTGCGCAGCGTGCGACTGCGCAACCGCATGCACCTGCGGATGGACGCGCGCGCGCGCCTGCTTGCGCGTCCGAACGCGGCCCCGCGCGCCTACGTGCTCGACGCCACCGGCGTGGAACAGGTCGAAATCTCCGGCGGCGCCATCGTCGGCGAACGCGATCGCCACCAGGGCGACGCCGGCGAATGGGGCCACGGTCTGATGATCCGCGCCGCCGCGCAGGTGACCGTGCGCGACCTGCATATCTCCGACTGCTGGGGCGACGGCATCTCCATCGGCGGCGCCAAGGGCGCGGGCGGGCGCATCGTGCCCAGTCGCGATATCGCCCTGCTGCGCGTGCGCTGCATCGGCAACCGCCGCCAGGGCCTGACCATCGGCCGCTCCAGGCGCGTGCGCGTCGACGACTCGGAGTTCGCCGACACCGGCGGCGCCCTGCCCGGCTGCGGCATCGACATCGAGCCCGATGCCGGCGACATCGCCCACGACGTGGTCATCGCCGGCTGTCGGGTGCGCGGCAACCGCGGCGCCGGCATCCAGCTGTATAAGCGCAGTTCGCTGATCCGGGTGCGCGACTGCACCATCGAGGCCAACCAGGGCCATGGCGTGCTGGTCATCGGCGCCAGCGACTGCGAGATCGCCGGCAACCGCATCCGCCGCAACGGGCTGGGCGGGCTGGCCTTGCGCCCCGGCAGCGCGGACGTGGCGGTGAGCGGCAACGAGTTCGTCGGCAACGCGCCCAAGCGCGGCAGCCCGCGTTCGGCCCAGCTGTCGGTCGCGCCCGAAGCGCGCGACGTACGCGTGGCCGCCGACAATCGCTATCCGGACTGAGCGCGTTCGCGCAACCGCGTTTTTTCGCTGCCGTCGCAACGGCTGTTAATCGACTTGAATGCGCGCTTGTCTGAACGATTCAGCGCGCGATTTTGCGTTGGCGCACAAATACGCGCATAGCATCTTTGCGTTCAGAACGCTTGGGTTAGATTGCGCCCCGGTCACCGAAGTGACCTTCGGGTGACGACGCGCAAGCGCGGCGCCCGCTCCCGGCGCATCGCCGGAACCCGCAACGTTCACGCCTAGACCGGGGTTACCCCAGGAAGCCTTCAGTGAAACCAGCCCGTATGGGCGGGGCGGTACCGTCTCGCCGCGATTTTCTCCGCAAGTCCCTGCTGCTGTCCGTGCCGGCCGTGCTCGGCTATGCGGCCTTGCCCAAGCTCGCCTTCGCCGCCACCGGCGCCACGCCCACCGACGCCTACGTGCCGCCGGTGCGCGCGCGCGGCAGCGCGGTGCTGAACGTGCGCGATCACGGCGTCTACGGCGACGGCGACCATGACGACACCACCGCCTTCCAGGCCGTGATCGACGCCCTGCCGGCCACCGGCGGTACCGTCTACGTGCCCGCGGGCGATTACGTGATCGATCCCGTGCGCAAGCTCTACCTGCGCAGCAAAATGCACCTGCAGCTGGCCGACGGCGCGCGCCTGCTGGCCAAACGCAACGACGCCGAGCGCGCCTACGTGCTCATGGTCTACAAGGTCAGCGACGTGGAGATCTCCGGCGGCCGCATCGTCGGCGACCGCGACAACCACCTGGGCACCAGCGGTGAGTGGGGCCACGGCATCATGGTGCGCGGCGCCTCGCGCGTGACCATCCGCGATATCCATCTGTCCAAATGCTGGGGCGACGGCATCTCCGTCGGCGGCGCCATCGTCACCAACCAGCCCACCGTGCCCTCGCAGGGCGTGGTGATCGCCAACGTGGTGTCCACCGGCAACCGCCGCCAGGGCCTGTCCATCGGCCGCTCCAGCGAGGTCAAAGTCTACGACTCCGAGTTCAGCTACAACACCGGCATCGCGCCGGGCTGCGGCATCGACATCGAGCCCGACGCCAACGACCTGGGCACCACGACCACGGTGCACGTCGAAAACTGCCTGATCCACCGCAACCAGGGCAACGGCATTCAGGTCTATAAGCGGGTTAAGGGCGTCACCATCAAGCGCTGCACCATCGAGTACAACGGCGGCTACGGCATCCTGACCATCGCCCCGGTCAGCGGCTACATCGCCCAGAACCGCATCTCCCACAACCATCTGATGGGCGTGATGCTGCGCTCGGCCACCACTTCCTACCAGGTCAGCGGCAACGTGTTCCGCAACAACCATACCCGCATGCATGGGGTGAACACGACCGATCTGCCGCTGACGTCGTTGACCGGCCTGATCGGCGGCAACAACGGCAACGGCGCGCATATTCAGGCCACGACCGACTGCGTGGACCTGCGCGTGACGACAAACTCGTACGCCAAGTGAACGGCGGCGGCGCGATGCGCCGCCGCTTTTCGCGCCACTGCTCGTTCTGAATGCGACGCAGGTCCGCCTGCGTTCGCAGCGCGCGCAACGAAGCGCGCGATCGCGCGCCGTCGTTGCGTGAACGGGGTTGGTTCATTCATTCGCAACGCGAAGAAGTGATCGCGATGTAAAGGCCGCGGAAAAGCGCGTGGCTACAATCGCCGCTCCCCCGACGTCCGAATTCGACCGCCGCATCGCCGCAACACCGCTGCACGCGATGCGCGACCGACCTTGCCGATGCGCATAGTGCTGTTCGCGAACACCGACTGGTATCTGTACAACTTTCGACTGGCGATGGCTCTGCAGCTGCGCGACCGCGGCGCCGAGGTGGTGATGCTGTCGCCACCGGGCAGCTTCGGCGAGCGCTTCCGCAGCCACGGCCTGCGCTGGCTGACCTTGCCGATGGACCGCGCCGGGCTCAATCCCTGGCGTGAGCTGGGCACCCTGCAGCGCTTGTTCCAACTGTTGCGCAGCGAGCAGCCCGACCTGCTGCACAACTTCACGGTCAAATGCGCGGTCTACGGCGGCCTGGCCGCGCGCGCGGCGCGGGTGCCGGCGATCGTGCACGCGGTGGCCGGCATGGGTTACGTGTTCTCCAGCGACCGGATCAAGGCGCGCCTGCTGCGTCCGGTGGTCAGCGGCTTGATGCGCGGCGTGCTCGGCCAGGGCCATTCGCGGGTGATTCTGCAGAACCCCGACGACGCCGAAACCATGACCGCGTCGGGCCTGGTCCCCGAGGAGCGCATCCGGGTCATCATGGGCTCCGGCGTGGATACCCGGCGCTTCCGTCCCGGCCAGCCCAAGAACGCGCAACAGCGCTTGCGCGTGTTGCTGGCCGCGCGCCTGCTGCGCGAGAAAGGCGTGGATGAGTTCGTGAACGCCGCGCGCCTGCTGCGCGACAGCGGCCGCGACATCGAATTCCTGCTCGCCGGCACGCCCGACCCGGGCAATCCGAACTCGGTATCGCAGCAGGAGGTCGAGGCCTGGCAGGCCGAAGGCTTGTTGCGCTGGCTGGGCCATGTCGAGGACATGCCCACCTTGCTCAATGCCGTCGACGTGATGGCCTTGCCCAGCTACTACCGCGAAGGCGTGCCGCGCTGCCTGCTGGAAGGCGCGGCCAGCGGCCTGGCCCTGGTCACCACCGACATGCCCGGCTGCCGCGAGGTGGTGACCCGGCATGGCGAAGACGGGCTGCAGGTGCAGCCGCGCGACGCCGAATCGCTGGCCGCGCTGCTCGCGCGCCTGGACGACGACCGCGAGCTGTTGCAACGCCTGGGCCGCAATGCGCGCAGCCGCGCAGTCGAGCACTTCGACGAGCGCCAGGTGATCCAACGGACCATGGAGGTCTACGACGAACTGTTGCCGACGCCGTCATGGCCCGAGCCGCAACCGTCGCGATGAACCGCGGCCCGGCGCGGGCCTGGCGCGGCGCCGCGGCCGCGATCGCCTTGCTGTGGCTGGCGACCGCGGCCGGCGCGGTCATGGTGTTTCTGGCGCAGAGCCTGCTCGCGCGGCGCCTGGGTACGCACAGCTACGGTCTGTTCGCTTCGTCCCTGGCCACGGTGAGCATGGTCGCGCCGCTGGCCGGCTTCGGCCTGTCGCAGTTCCGGCTCAAGGCCTACGGCCGCGAAGGCTGGGGCGCGGAACGCTGGCTGCGTCCGTCGCTGCGTTTCTCTTTGTCGACCACCTTGCTGGCGCTGGCGGGCATCGCCGCCTGGGCCTGCTGGGGCTACGGCGTGGACGCGCAAACGCGTGCGACGCTGCTGGCTCTGCTGCCCGTGGTGCTGGGCTTGTTCGCGGTCGATCTGGTCGGCAGCAAACTGCGCCTGGAAGAACGCCATCGCGCGCTGGCCGCCTGGCAGTTGCTGATCCCCGGCGGGCGCCTGCTGGTGGCGGCGCTGGCGTTCGCCGCCGCTTCGGTCTCCGCGCTGCAGGTCGCGCTCGGCTATGGCTTGGTCGCGGTGGCGGCGCTGGCGCTGGCCGCGCCGCAGCTGCGCGCGATCTGGCGCGGCCGCATCGACTTGCAGGGCCATGGTCCGCGCGCTGATGGGATCGCCATCAGCGACGATCCCAGCGTCGCCCAGCTTACCTCGCAGGCTTGGGCTTACGGCCTGGCGGCCGTGCTGTATCCGGTGTTCTTCCAGATCGGCACGGTGCTGTTGAAGTACCTGGGCAACGATGCCATGGCCGGTCGCTACGGCGTGGCGCTGGCGGTGATGACCGCGGTCTACCTGTTCCCAGCCGTGGTCTACCAGAAGTTCCTGCTCGCGCGCCTGCACCGCTGGGCCGCGCACGAGCCCGATCGGTTCTGGCGCGTGCATCGCCTGGGCAACCTGGCGATGCTGGCTGCGGGTCTGGCGACGGGTATCGCGCTGGCCGCGCTCTCGCCCTGGCTGGTGCCGCTGGCCTTCGGCGAGGCCTATCGCGGCGCCGCCTTGGTGCTGGCCGTACTCGCGGTGTGCGCGCCGATCCGCTTCCTGTCCACGTCGGTGGGCTCGGCCCTGCTAACCGAAGGGCATATGCGCCAGCGTGTGTACGCCATGCTGGCCGCCGCCGTGGCCGCGATCGCGCTCAATGCCGTACTGATTCCGCGCTACGGCGAACTCGGCGCGGCCTGGGCCACGGTCGCCGCCGAGGCCCTGCTGTTGCTGGCCATGTGGCGCAGCGTGCGGCGGATCGCGCCGCGGCGGGAGACGCCATGAACGCGGCACTGCAGGCGCAGCCGCTGCGCGTGGGCTTTACCGGCTACTACGGCATGCGCAACTTCGGCGACGACCTGTTCGGCGTGCTGTGCGCGGCCGGCGCGCGGCGCTATTGGCAGGCCGAGCCCCTGCTGGTCGGCCCCGAACCGGCCGACGGCGAGTTGCGCGCGACCTGGCCGCGCGCCTTGCCGTCCGCTTTGTACGGTGCGAGCGGCGCGCTGGGCGGGCTCAGCCGCTGGGTCGGCTTCGTGCGCGGCCTGCGCGCTTCCGACGTGCTGGTGCTGGGCGGCGGCTCGGTGATCAACGGTCGCCCGTCGTTCCGCAAGCCGCTGATGCTGGCCGCGCAACGGCGCGGGCGCGTGCGCTTGGCGGCGGTCGGCGTGTCGATCGGGCCGTTCGCGAATGCAGCCGAACAAACCGCGGCAGCCGACTTCGCGCGCCGCTTCGCTTACATCGCCGTGCGCGACCGTCGCTCGCATGCGCTGGCGCAGGACATGGGCCTGCAGGATATCGTCCACGCCGGCCGCGACCTGGCCGGCCTGCTGCCGCTGGTGGCACCTACGAAGGAGCGAGAGCGCAACGACAACGATCCGGCGACGATCGGCATCGCGCCTTGCCGCTACACCGTGCGCGCCGACCACCCCGCCCCCACGCCGCAGGCCTGGCAGGACGCGATCGTCCAGGCGCTGGTGCGCATCGCCCCGCAGCGCCCGATACGGGCCTGCGTGTTCGCGCTCAACGGCCACCCGCAGCACGGAGACGCCGCCATCGCCACGCAGTTGCAGGCGCGTCTGCGCGAGCGCGGTATCGCCACCGAGCTGCAGATCTACCGCGGCGGCGATCCGCTGGCCACCGCCGCGGCCATCGCCCGCTGCGACGCCTTCGTCAGCGCGCGCCTGCACGGCGCCATCGTCGCCTACTTGCAAGGCCTGCCGTTCACGTTGATCGACTACCACCCCAAATGCCGCGATTTCGCCGACGACATCGGCCTGCCGCAAGCCTTGCATATCCACGCTCAGCATCATGACTGCGCAGCATTCGAGGCCGCGCTGTCGATCATGCTGAACGCAGGCGGCACCCTCGCCGATGTTTCACCGAATCTATACGCGCAGCAGGCGCTGCGCATATTCCAATGTGCCCCATGGTCGAGCACTGCACTCCTGCCGCCCTGAGCGACCGCGCGCCCGCGCCGGTCAGCGCCGTGGTGCCTTGCTACCGCTGCGCCGGCAGCATCGCCGAGGCCGTGGCCTCGGTGGCCATGCAGAGCCTGCCGGTGGCCGAACTGATCCTGGTCGATGACGCCAGCGGCGACGACACGCTGGCCTGCCTGCACCGCCTGGCCGCGCAGTACCCGCCCGGTTGGATCCAGGTGGTGTCGCTGGCGGCCAACGCCGGCCCCTCGCGCGCGCGCAACGCGGGCTGGGAGCGCGCGCAGGGCGAGTACGTGGCGTTTCTCGATGCCGACGACACCTGGGCGCCGGACAAGATCGAACGGCAGATGCAGGCCCTGCGCGACGATCCGGGCCTGGCCCTGATCGCGCACAAGATGCAGGTGCGCGAGCGCGGCACGCTTCCCGAATGCGACGGCACGCCCGCGCGCGCCCGGCCCATCGGCCGCGGCCGGCTGTTGCTGCACAACCCCTTCCCCACGGCCTCGGTGATGCTGCGCCGCGACCTGCCGTTCCGTTTCGACGAGCGCTTCCGCCGCGTCGAAGACTTCCTGCTCTGGGGCCAGATCGTGTTCTCCGGCTACCGCTGCGCCAAGCTCGACCGGGTGTTGGCGTATTGGCACAAAGCCAACTTCGGCGCCGGCGGCCTCAGTCAGGACCTGCGCGCCATGCACGCGGCCGGCCGCGAGGTGCGGCGCGAACTGCTGCGCCAAGGGCTGGTGAGCCTGCCCGAGCACTGCTTCGCGCGCAGCTTCGGCTGGCTGCGCCGCGGCCGCCAGTACCTGCTGCTGGCCTGGCGCCGCGCGGCCGGCGCGGGAGCGGGCACATGAGCGCCCTGCCCGGCATCGCCACCTCCGCGCCGCGCCCGCAGCGCTCGGCCGACCTGGCCGCGCGCACCGCGCTGAGCCTGATCCTGCTGGCCGCGGTGGCGGTGTTCGCCTGCTGGCTGGTGGGCACGCGTTCGCCCGACATCGGCACCGACACCCACACCTACGCCGGCTTCTTCGAGACCCTGGGCCAGGGCACCGCGGAAACGCGCCTGGAACCGGGCTTCGTCTATCTGAGCTATCTGCTGTGGAAGCTGGATGTCGGCGTCACCGGCTACCAGACCGCCTTGTTCGCGCTGATGCTGGTCACCGTGGCGGTGTCCAGCCACCGCTACTTCACCTACCTGGGCGAGCGCCGCGGCTATCTGGGCTTCCTCGGCGTGGCGCTGATGCTGCTGCTGGTCTCGCCCATGTTCGTCAACGCCAGTATCAACGCGGTACGCCAGGGCCTTGCGGCGCTGTTGGTATTCACTGCTCTGCTGTCGTTCCGCGAGCGCAAATGGCTGGGCTTCGTGCTGTACGGTGCGGTCGCCAGCAGCCTGCACCTGTCCTCGCTGCTGTACCTGGCCTTCGCGCCGCTGCTGCTGTTCGGCGCGCGCACCCAGCGTCTGGTCGCCGCGGCCGCGTTCGCGCTCTACGTCAGCGGTCTGTCGCTGGTGCTGGTGCGCGCGGCGCTGCCAGGCCTGTACGAACTGGTGATGTCCTACACGCCCAACCGCTACTACCGTTCGGGCGTGCGCTGGGATTTCGCGGTGTTCTCGATCTTCTGGTACCTGCTGCCCTACCTGCTGTCGCCGCTGATCCGCGCCGAACACCGCGAGCGCATCAAGGACAGCACCGGCATCTATCTGGTGATGACCCTGCCGTTCTTCGCCATCGGCTGGGGCTATTTCTCCAACCGCTACCTGCTGCCGGCCTGGCTGTCGGCCTCGCTGATCCTGGCCGCGGTGGTCTACCACAACCGCCTGGCGCCGCTGCGACACCCGCTGCTGCTGCGCTTCGGGCTGATCGCGTCCTGCGCGGTGTTCTATTACTACGTCACTCATGAAATCGTGATCTGAAGAAACGATGACTTTCCTGTCCTCCCTGCAGAAGCTGGCCGTCACCCTGACTTATCCGCCCGCCTTGAGCGCGGCGCTGCTGGGGTTGGCGGCGCTGTTGCTGATCCGCTACCGCCGCGCCGGTATCGCGGTCGTGGCCGCGGCCCTGGGCTGGTCGGCGCTGTGGTCGCTGCCCGCCGCTTCGGACTGGCTGCGCCATCAACTCGAGAAGCGTTATCCGGTGGTGGACACCGCACAGCTGCCGCGCGCCGACGCCGTGGTGGTGCTCGGCGGCGGCAGCCGCTACGCCTGGCTCGACGCGCCTAACCCGCGCCCGCAGGCGCTGGAAAGCAGCCGCCTGGCCGCGGCGGCGCGTGCCTGGCAGGCCGGCCGCGCGCCGCGCATCGTGCTGTCCGGCGGCGGCGAAGACGGCGGCAGCGAGGCGCGCACCATGGCCAGGGCGATCGGATACCTGGGCGTGCCCGCATCCGCATTGGTGCTGGAGGAACGCAGCCGCAACACCCGCGACAATGCACGCTACACCGCCGAACTTGCCGAACGCCTGGGCCTGAAGCGCGTGCTGCTGGTGACTTCGTCCGTGCACATGCCGCGCGCCTATGCCGAATTCCAGCGCGCCGGCGTCGACGCCTACGCCGCGCCTGTGCCCGAACGCTCGGCGCGGCGCAGCTGGTGGCGGCGCTGGCTGCCGTCCGGCAGCGCGCTGTGGCGCAGCGGCCGCGCGTTCAAGGAATACGCGGGGCTGTTGGCGGTCGCTCTCAGACTCGAATCCAACATGCCGCGCATCGGCGCAACGCACTCGAACCACGCTTCCTCTCCAAGACCCACCCCCATCACGCCGCTGAGGCCGAACCCGACCTAGGCCCGCGGCAACGACGCGCGTGCGGGAACGCGGCGCGCCCATCGATCGGCACCCCGGCAAGGACGCGCCCCGGCATCGCCATGCCGGCAGCTGCCGCGCACACGAGGACCCGACCTTGAAGACCGCCCTTACCGCTAGTTCGATCGCCCTGCTGACCCTGGCCTGCGCCGCCTGCGTGCCCGGCCAGCAGATGACCCGTCAGTCCGCCGGCGACGCCACCGAGATCGCCGGCAGCGACGCCAGGATGGTGCCGATCACCTCCGAGCTGGTCGCCGCCGAGCGCCCGAAAGCGCAGGTCGCGCCGGAACTGCTCAACCAACGCGCGCAGGACTACCAGCTGCATCCGGGCGACACCGTGCTGGTCACCGTGTGGGAACATCCGGAGCTGACCTCGCCCGCGGGCAACCAGCAGCAGGCGGTGACCAACGGCCGCCTGGTCCAGGCCGACGGCTCCTTCTTCTTCCCCTACGCCGGCACCCTCAACGTATCGGGCATGACCGTGCAGGCGCTGCGCGACACCCTGGTTTCGCGCCTGTCCAAATACCTGCGCAATCCGCAGCTGGACGTCAACGTGGTCGGCTACGGCAGCCGCGTCTCGCTGCAGGGCGCCTTCGTCGACACCGCGCCGCAGGAACTGACCACCGTGCCGCTGACCCTGTCGCAGGCCATCGGCCGCGCGCGCATCAACGTCGAGCAGGCCGACCTGGCCGGCTTCGTGCTCACCCGCAACGGCCGCAACTACGCGCTGGACCTGGACGCGCTCAACCGCGACGGCAGCGTGGCGCCGGACATCTACCTGCGCCCCGGCGACCACCTGTTCCTGCCCTTCAACGACCGCAAGGAGGTCTACGTGGTCGGCGAAGTGCTGCGCCCGCAGGCGCTGACCTTCAAGACCACCGACATGAGCCTGACCCAGGCCCTGGGCCGCACCGGCGGCCTCAACCCGGTCAGCGCCAAGGGCGAAGCCGTCTACGTGATCCGCGGCATCGAAGAAACCCAGAACACGCCGGCCACCGTCTACCACCTCAACGCCCGTTCGCCGGCTGCGTTCGCACTGGGCGATCGCTTCCGCCTGCGCCCCGGCGACGTGGTCTGGGTGGGCCCGGCCGGCGTCACCCGATGGAACCGCTTCTTGTCCCAGCTGTTGCCGCTGTCGGGCATCATCAGCAACGCCGCGTCCGCGCAGTACAACATCGGCCGCGACTGAGCGCGGCCGATTGCAGCGCCGCGCTGCCTAGCGCACGCGGCGCAGCTGTCGCAGGAAGTGCACGCCTTCGCTGTCGCCTTCGATGGTGAGCACGTCGCCTTCGACCCGGAAAGGGCGCGGCTGATCGGTGCCGGTGTAGCTGGGCATCAGGCTGCCATCGACGCGATGCACCACCACGCCGCGCTTGGCGTCGACTTCGTAAGTGCCGAAGTAGGCCACGTAGCCGTCGTAAGCCGCGCGCACTTCGCGGTCGGAACCCTTGGCATCGTCGCCCGAGGCGAACGGCGGCGTAGCCGGCATGCGCATCACCTGCACGTGCAGATGCCCGGTCGGGTCGTAGACGATGTAGCCCTTGGGCCGCTCGCCGTAGGGATGCTCCACCTTGCCGGTGGCCAGATCGGTGTCGGTCATGCGCTCCACCCGCCAGGTGCCGACCAGCGAGTCGGCGACATCGGCCGCGCGCGCCGACGAACCCAGCGACAGAGCGAACAGCAGCGACGCGAGCGCGCCGGCGGTAACGATAGGTGCGTGCTTCATGGCGTCAGGCAGGGAGGCGGAAGGTCGCGCCACCATAGCAGTCCGCGACGGCGCATCCACGGAACGCTGTCGGGCGCGCGCCGCAACGAAGCCACCCACCGATGTGCGCCCTGCGGTGCCCCGGGGCGGCCATCGGCGCCCCAAGCGCGGCGGGCTCACTTGCCTTTCACAACCGCGCGCACATTCGCATCCGGCGCAGACGCGCCGCTCACCCGTGCTGGCTAAGATTCCAGGCAACTCTCCGGGACGAGAGGTCGACGTGGACAGGCATACGCCGCCGCCACGACGCTTGTGGGCGGACCGGCTCGCGATGGCGCTGCTGATCTGCGTCACCGGCTGGTTGTCGCTGGCCTTGGCGCGCAACCCAGACGAACTGGCGGCCATCTGGATCGGCAACGGCATCTTCGCCGGCTGGCTGCTGTCCCGCCGCACCGCCCTGTGGCCGGGCTACGTCGCCATCGGTGCGGCCGCCGAGCTCGCCAGCCAATTGCTGTCGGGAAATTCGCCGGCCTACGCGGTGCCGATCGCGGCGGCCAATCTGATCGAAGTGCTGATCGTGGCCGGCGTGGTCCGGCGGCTGGTGCCCAACGTGGGCGACCCCAAGCGCTGGATCGGCCTGGGCGGCATCGCCACCGGCAGCACCCTGGCGGCGTGCGCGGTGTCCGGGCTGATCGCCGCGTCGGCCATCTCGCTCCAGTACGGCGGCGCGTTCGCGGCCTACTTCCTCAGCTGGTTCGCCGCGCACGTGGTCGGCATGGTGATCGTGGCCACCACCACGCTGGTGGTGCACCGCGAAGGGTTGAGCATCATCGCCCCGCGCGGGCGGCGCTGGAGCTTCATCTGGAGCATGGCCCTGATCGCCGGCGTGGGCCTGCTGGCCTTCAGCGTGCGCTACCCGCTGCTGTTCGCCACCTATCCGCCGTTGTTGCTGGGCGCGTTCCGCCACCGCTTCGCCGGCGTCGCGGTGGGCGTGATCCTGCTCGCGGCCATCGGCAGCGTGGCCACCGCTACCGGCCACGGCCCCTTGTGGCTGGTGGAAGACATCGGCCCTTCCGGCCGGATCGCGCTGCTGCAGATCTACATCGCCGGCGGCTGCCTGATGACGATACCGGTGGCGTTGGCCATGGCCGAGCGCAAGCGCCTGACCACGCGGGTACGGGAAAGCGAGCACCGCTACCGCATGCTGGCCGACTACTCCCACGACGTGGTGGTGCGCATGCGCGCCGACGGCGAACGCCTGTACGTCTCGCCCTCGGCCAAGGACATGCTGGGTTGGGACCCGGCCGACATGCTCGGCTCGCGCTGGGACCTGGTGCATCCCGAAGATCGCGCCCAGCAATCACGGGTGATGCGCGAGGTGATCGCCAGCGGCGAGCCGCAGATCGCGCTCTACCGCGTGCGCCACAAGGACGGCCATTACCTGTGGGTGGAAGCGGTCACCCGCACCATTCCCAGCGAGGACCGCGCAGGCGAGATGGACATCATCTATGCCGGCCGCAACGTGAGCGCCCGCATCGCCATGGAGCAGGCCTTGGCGGCCAGCCGCCAGGAACTGGAACAGCTGGCGCGCATCGACACCCTGACCGGCGTGGCCAACCGGCGCCAGTTCGAGGAACGCCTGTCCGACGCGCTCAAGCGGCTGCAACGCCACGAACTGCAAGTGGCGGTGATGTACCTGGACGTAGACCACTTCAAGCACATCAACGACACCCACGGCCATGCCGCCGGCGACGACGTGCTGCGGGTATTCGCGCGGCGCCTGCTGAACAACGTGCGCGCGTCGGATTTCGTCGCCCGCCTGGGCGGCGACGAGTTCGTGGTGCTGGTCGAGGACGCGGCCCTGCCGGAAGCGGCCGAAGCGATCGCCCGCAAGCTGATCCAGGTCATGCGCGCTCCCATCGCCACCGACGGCCGTCAGTTGTCGGTGACCACCAGCGTCGGCATCGGCTGCTCCGGCCGGCCTACCGATGCCAAGGCCCTGATCTCGGCCGCGGACGCCGCTCTGTACGAGGCGAAACGGGCCGGACGCAATACCTACCGGCTGAAGACGCCCAGCCGCAGCTAGGGCCGCGCCGACACCGCGACCAAACCCGGCAGCGGCGCCCGCACCCGGCGGACGCCGCCGCATGCCGATTACGGAATGTCGATCTCGGCCGTGCTGGTCGAGCTGTAGGTGTTCACGCCCTTGGTGGCGTTATGCACGCAGACCACCGTGATCCGGCGGTAGGTGCTCACGCCGTAGACGAAGTTCGAGGCGAAGTGCACATCCACCAGCGCACCGTTGCTCTCGTCGTCGTAGTCGGTGGTGTAGCCGCCCAGGTTGTCGTAGGCGTTGCAGCGCACGCTGATGAAATCCGCATCGACGCGGTCGTTGCTCATGTTGGCCAAGCGCGAGTAGCCGCGGATCTTGACCCGCTTGCCGCCGCCCGGGCCGGTCTCGTAGCCCTGGTTCTGGATCACGCCCTGCAGCACATAGGTCGGCGACACGCCGCCGCCACCGGTCCCGCCGCCATCGCCACCGCCGCCGCACTCGCCGGAGCCGTCGCTCACCTCGATCGGGCAGATCACTTCGAACGACTGCCCCGCCGCCTGCGCCGCTGGCGCCGCACCGAACAGACCCGCCACCACTACCGCCGCCATCGCCATACGCACGATCATGTATTGCTCCTTGTAGGAAACATCCTTGGTTGCCTATTGGGAATTCAACCGGATCCGCATCGCACAGGATGCGACGGGCGATCGGCGTCTTTCCCCCATTGCGGCGGCGTCGCTGCCGGACGTCTCCGGCCCGGCAGACGCATGCCGCCACAGTGGAGGAAACGCGGATCGGGCTCCGTGCCCCTACCTGCCGTGCGCGAAGACGATCCCGCGCCGGCGGTCTCAGGCGGTGCGCCTGGGCTTGGTTAGAGTGGGTTCGCGATCCGCATCCGAGCCGATCGCCCTTTGCGACCCGAACCTTTCAACCAGCGAGCCGACCATGCTCATCACGCCGCCCGCGCCGCCCTTCCGCCGATGGGGCTTGCGCTGCGCACCTTCGGCCAACGACGACGGCGCCGAACCCGGCACCGACGCACTGAGAACCCTCGCTTCCAGGCTGTTGGCCTATCAGGCCGCCGCCCTGCTGCAGGGCCGGCGCAGCGAAGCCGCGCGCCTGGGGCAGTTGCTGATCGACACGGCCGACCTCAAGCGCGCTCTGGCCGCGTCCGGTGCGGTCGCGTCGCGCGGCCACGACACGCAGGCCGCGCCGGCACCCGAACTCAACGCGCCCCGCTGAACCGCGCGATGCACCACACCGCGCGCTACGAAACCGGCGCAGCGGCCTTCGGTGCAGGGGCTTCCAGGCGCAGCACCAGATAGCGCATGAAGAACTGGGTGAGCGGCCCCACGCCCAGCGCGAACACCAGCGTGCCGAAGCCGATCACGCCGCCCATCAGCACGCCGAGGGTCAGCACCACGATCTCGATGCCGGTGCGCACGCGCTGGATCGACCAGCCCGTGCGGCGCGCGAAGCCGGTCATCAGACCATCGCGCGGCCCGGGCCCGAGTTGCGCGCCCACGTACAGCGCGGTGGCGATCGCGCACATCACCACGCCGCCGATCAGATAGACCCAGCGCAGCGGCAGGGATTCGGGCGTGGCCAGCAGCTGCAGGTTGAAATCGGTGAACGGCCCGAGCAGGAAGGTGTTGGCGACCGTGCCCAGCCCCGGCATCTGCCGCAGCGGGATCCACAGCAGCAGGACCAGCACCGCGACCAGAACCATGATCGCGCCCAGCGACAACGGCAGGTGCCGCGACGCGCCCTGGTGGAACACCACCCACGGCGAGCCGCCGAGCACGCTTTCCATCAGCAGCGCGTTGGACACGCCGTACAGCCACAGCCCCACCAGCAGGCGCGCGATGCGTTCGGGCAGGCGGCCGGCGCGGAGTTGGGCGAGGGGGCCGAGATTGGCCAGGCCTAGGGGCGAGGTATTGGGGTTCATGGGGCCAGTATCTGGACGATTGGCCCTACCAGATAGAGCCACTTCTGCCATAGTGGCCTCATGAATCGCTCCCTGACGCCCGAGCACCTGGCCACTTTGGTCGGCCAGTTTCCGCGCAAGCCGGCTTACCGCGGCCTGCGCCAGGCCCTGCAGGAACTGATCGGCGACGGCCGCATTCCCCTGGGCACGCGCCTGCCCAGCGAGCGCGCGGTGTCGCAGACCCTGGCCGTCTCGCGCAACACCGTGACCCGCGCCTACGTGGATCTGGTCGCCGCGGGTTTCGCCACCGCTCGCCAGGGCGCCGGCACGTATGCCGCCGTGCCGCAGGATCGCCAGCGCGCGCACCAGCACGCGCTGCGCTCGCACGCCGGCGCGCAGGCGTCCGAGGGCAGCATCGACCTCAACTGCGCGTCCACCGCCGCGCTGCCCGGCACCGCGCCGGCGTACGAACGCGCGCTGGAACGCCTGCCCTGCTACCTGGGCGGCGACGGCCATCGCCCCACCGGTCTGCCGGCGCTGCGCGCATTGATCGCGCAGCGGTACACGCAGCGCGGTCTGGCCACCGACCCCGAACAGATCATGGTCACCTCCGGCGCGCTCGCGGCGACCGCCGTGGTCGCACGCGCGCTGTCGCGGCCCGGCGACCGGGCGATGATCGAATCGCCGGTCTACCCCAACGTGATCGAGGCGCTGCGCCTGGGCGGCGCGCGCCTGGTCGCCTCGCCCATGGGCGATGCGTTGGGCGATGCAGGCTGGGACCTGGACGGCATCGAGGCCACACTGCGGCAAACACGCCCGCACCTGGCCTATCTGATCCCCGACTTCCAGAACCCCACCGGCTTTCTGATGAGCGACGCACAGCGCGCGCGTTACGCGGCGGCGCTGCAGGCCACGCGCACGGTTCCGCTGGTGGACGAATCGCTGCAAGCCATCGCCCTGACCGACGCCCCCATACCCCTGCCCTTCGCCGCGCACGCGCCGGACGCGATCACCGTCGGCAGCGTGTCCAAGCTGCTGTGGAGCGGGCTGCGCGTGGGCTGGATCCGCGCGCCGCAGGCTTTGATGGACCGGCTCATCAAGGCGCGGCTGCAGTTGGACCTGGGCACCGCGCTGTTCGACCAGTTGGTGGTGACCGAACTGCTGGACGATAGCGAGGTGCTCGCGGCCCGTCGCGAGCAACTGCGCCAGCGCCGCGACGCCTTGGCCGGCGCCATCCGCGAACGCCTGCCCGACTGGCGTTTCCGCCTGCCCGCCGGCGGCATGACCTTGTGGCTGCAGTTACCGGAAGGCAGCGCCACGCAGCTCACGGCGAACCTGGAGACCGCCGGCGTGCACGTGCCGCCCGGCCCGATGTTCAGCGTGGAAGGCGGCGCCGATCAGTGGCTGCGCATTCCTTACGTGCGGCCGGAAGCGGAGCTGATCGAAGCCGTCGGGCGCATCGCCGAGGTTTGGGCCAGGACGCCGGCGCGGCCGACCGCGCGCCACGAAGGCGCACGCGCGGTCATTCTTTAGGTTCGCAAACTCCCCCGCGCCGCAACGACGCGGGGGAGCGGGCCTTTAGAACTTGTAGGTCACGCCCAGGTACAGCTGGCGGCCCGAATAGGTGTTGGAATAGAACCGCGCCTTGGTGTCGTTGCCCAGGTGCGTGCGCTGTTCCTCGCGCGTGGCGTTGAGCACCGAGCCGGTCACCACCAGGTTGTCGTTGATGTTGTACGAGGCGTTCAAATCCAACTGCTCGTAGGGCTCGGTGTAGATGGTGAAGCCGTTGTTCAAGCCGCCGACCACTTCGCCGCGGCGATTGAACGAGGCGCGCGCCAGGAACTTTTCGTTCTCGTAGAACACGGTGATGTTGGCCTGGTTCTTGGCGCTGCCCACCAGCGGCGACTCGCCGATGGTCTCGCCATCGAGCACGATCGAGGCCAGGTTGGTGTCGTTGTAGGTGTAGTTGGCCTGGATGCCCAAGCCGAAATCGAAGGTGTACTGGCCGTACAGCTCGATGCCCTGCGACACGCCGTCCTGACCGTTGGCCTGGGTGGAGTAGTCCTGCACCGTCACCGTCTGCCCGCCCACCGTCATCTGCAGGTCGCGCACCACCGGCACGGTGAAGTTCTTCACGTCCTTGCGGAACAGGCCCACGCCCGCCACCGCGCCCGGCTTGAAGTACCACTCCAGGCCGATGTCGTACTGGTTGGCCTCGAACGGTTCCAGGCCCTTGTTGCTGCCCGAGCCGTACCAGCCGGGGTTGGTGGTGCCGCCGGCCACGCGGCGGTCGTTGCTGTACTCGTCGGAGTAGAAGCTCAGGCCGCCCGGGTAGGCGATGCTGGTGTAGCTGGGCCGCGCGATCACCTTCGACGCCGCGCCGCGCAGCACCAGGTTGTCGGTGATGTCCCAGGCGATGTTGAAGCTGGGCAGGATGTCGGTATAGGTCTTGTCCAGCGAGGCCAGCTCGTAGGTCTTCTGCTGCGCCAGCGCATTGGGCAGCCGGACGAAGCCGCTTTCGCAGCTGTAGCCGGTGTTGGAGTTCAGCAGCGCGCCGGCGGCCGGGTCGGTGCAGGACATCGGCGAACCGCCGGCGTTGTCGGCGAAGTAGTCGACGAAACGCTCGACCGAATCGCTGGACTCGGCATGCTGCTTGGTCCGCGCTACCCGGATGCCGATGTTGCCGCGCACGCGCTCGGTGCGGAAATTGGCCTGGAAATAGCCCGAGGACACCTTCTCGTCGACGTTGTAGATGAAGTCCTCTTCGCGACGGTTCTGTACGCCGCCGTAGCGGTTGTTCAAATAGCGGATGTACGCGGGATAGTCGATGCCCGGGAACACGTTGGCGCTGAAACCGCCCTCGATGTTGCCGATCGGCTTGCCCAGGAAGAAGCCCGGCTGCGCCACGCCCGCGGTGTTGTCGCAACCGGCCTGGTAGCGCTTGCTGTAATCGCTGGGGTCCGCGCCCTGGCACACCCAATAGGTGTTGCCGGTATTGCGGTGCACTTCGCCGTCGCTGTACTTGGCGCCGAACTGGATCGAATCCAGCCAGCCGCTCTCGAACAGCTTGCTGAAATCGGCCTGGAAGTGGCGCTGCTCGATCGTGGTTTCCATCCACGACGAATCGGTCGAGCCGGTGTCGATCTCGGCGATGCCGTTCATCAGCTGGTCTTGCAGATTGGGCGAGAACGTCGCCGTCGGCTTGCCGCTCAGGTCCCAGGCGCTGTAGGTATTGCCGGGCTGCCACACGCCGTTGACTTGCCGGCGCGGCTTGGCCGACATGCGGAAGTTCATCGACGGCCCGCCCTCGGACCAGGTGCGGCCGCCACCGAACGAGGCCTTCCACAGCGGGCTGATGTCCCAGTCCAGGCTCAGGTCGGCGGTCTGCGACAACGCCTTCTCGCGGCTGTAGTTGCCGGTGAGCTGCGGCGTGGGAATGGTGCAGTCGTCCGGGCCCCAGCCGCCGGGCGGCAGACCGGCCGCGGCCGCTTGGTCCTCGCTGCAGTAATAGGCCCTGCCGTTCTTGCGCTCGTACTCGGCGCCGGTGACGATGGTGCCGCTGGGATCGAAGGTAAAGCCGTTGAGCAGGCGGCCGCCGGTCCAGTTGCCGTCGCCGGCCACGCGCGCCAGGTTCCATTCCGGAACCTTCAGCATGTTCTGGATGTAGTCGCCTTCCAGCTCGAAGCGGAAATAGTTGGCGGTCAGGGTCAGGTTGTCGGTCGGCTTGAACTGGAAGGTCAGCTGGCCGCCCTTGCGCTCGCGCTCCTCGTCGCGCACCGCGAAGTTGACCGAGGTGGGCATGAAGAAACCGGAGTAGTGGCCGCCGTTCTGGTTGTAGATGCCTGAGCGGCCCCAGAAATTCGAGGCATTGGGCAGCGGATTGCCGTGCACGTCGACCGGCGGGTTGCGCGTCCTGCCGGGCACATTCCACACGTAGTCGTTGATGATGTTGCCGTTCGCATCGACGCGGTCGCTATACCACTGCCAGTCCTCGGTGGTGACCTCCATGCTGCGGTTGTTGCGCTTCTGCTGGGTCGCACCCACCAGAAAGCCGAAGCGGTTGTCGTCGCTATGCCAGGAATACAGCGCCGAGGCCTGGGCGTCGACGCCGCTGCTGGTGTCGGAGGTGGTGCCTTCGATGGTCACGAAACCCGAGTTGGATTCCATGTCCAGCGGCCGCCGCGTGTGCAGGATCACCGTGCCGCCGATGCCGCCTTCGTCGATGCGCGCCTCTGGCGTCTTGAACAGCTCGGCGCTGGACAGCATGTTCGACGGCAGCAGGGTGTAGTTGAACGAACGCGTGGCCTCGTCGTTGCTCTCCGAGGTGGCGATGTAGTTGCCGTTCAACTGGGTCAGGGTGAGGTCGGCGGCCAGGCCGCGCACGCTCACGTTCTTGCCTTCGCCGCCGTCGCGGGTGATGACCACGCCGGGCACGCGCTGCAGCGCATCGGCCACGTTCTTGTCGGGGAACTTGCCCACGTCCTCGGCGGTGATCACCTCGACCACGGCGTTGGCGTTGCGCTTCTGCTCCAGGCTCTTCTCGATCGCGTAGCGGTAACCGGTGACCACCACCGCGTCCAGATCGGTCGCGGTGGCGTCCGGCGGCGCCGCGTTGGACTCCTGCGCGTAGGCGGCGCCCTGCGGAACCACGGCGGCAGCCAGCGCGACGGCGATGGCGGCGGACAGCGAATTGCGAATGCGTGCGCTAGGCGTGCATTTCATTTCAATCACCCTCTCCCAAAGATTGATCGGCTGCTGACGCGACACTGTTTAGATCGATCCAATTTCTGAAGCCACGCACCCCCGTGCCGGCAGACCGGATCTGCCGTGTGGCCTGGTAGCGTCCTATGCCGCCCTGTACTGCCTGGTCCCTGTACGAACGATCGCCCTGCGTTTAGATCGTTCTAATTCGAGGCGCCAGAAATAGCACAGTGCTAGGCCGCATGCATGCTGCCGCGCAGCAATGCCTGCCCCTGCCCGCCCAGGCCCCGCCGCGGCGGTGGTGGAACGGGCCGGTTGTACAGCATCCTGCCGGCTCGAACGCTCCCGGCGCTGGGCCTATGCAACGGCAAACGGTTTTGACTTGGACCTGGGTCGGCGCCTGGTGGCTGCTCACCGGGCTGATCTGGACCGGGCAGATGCACGAAGCCTTCTCCGGGCAGGTGGGCTGGCCCACGCTGTTGCGCACCGAGATGGCCAAGGCGGCGCTGTGGATACCGTTCACCCTGCTGCTGTTCTGGTGCGTGCAGCGCCATCCGATCGAGCGCGGCTCGATGCTGCGCTCGTTGGGCTGGCTGAGCCTGGCCGTGCTCGGGATCATCGCGGCTCGCGCGCTATGCACCGCAGCCTTCAATCCTTGGGTGGGCTGGTACACGCAGTTGCCAGGGTGGCCCGCGCTGCTGCGCAGCAGCTTTCTCGGCAACCTGCTCACCGCCTGGATGATCGTCGGCGTGGCCCACGCCCTGCTGTTCGCGCAGCGCGACCGGCTGCGCCAGCAGCAACAGGCCGAGCTGCAGTCGCAGCTGTCGCAGGCGCGCTTCGAAGCGCTGGCGGCGCGGCTGGACCCGCACTTTCTGTTCAACGCGCTGCATTCCATCAGCGAAGTCATGCACCGCGACGTGGGCGCCGCCGACCGCATGGTGGTGGGCCTGGGCGGCTTGCTGCGGCAAAGCATCGATGGCGGAGCCACGCAGCATTCGACCTTGGGCGATCAGATCGAACTGATCGAGGATTACGTGGGGATCGAGCAAGTGCGCCTGGGCTCGCGCCTGCGCTTCGAGCTGGACGTGGATGAATCGCTGTCCCCGGCCGTGGTGCCGCGGCTGCTGCTGCAACCCCTGGTCGAAAACGCGATCCGCTACGCGGTTGCGCCGCGCACCCAGCCCGGCCGCATTCGGGTGAGCGCGCGCCGCCAGGACCATCGCTTGCGGCTGGAGGTCAGCGACGACGGCGACGCGCAGGCGGCGGCGCCGCCGGGGCATGGCGTCGGTCTGGCCAGCGCACAGGCGCGGCTGCGACACCTTTACGGCGAGGACTTCGGCTTCGACGTGGCCGCTACGCCGGGCGGTGGCACCTGCGTCCGCATCGACCTGCCGTTGCGTGTGGAGGCGGCGGCATGAACCGGCCCCTGCGCGCGATCGTGGTGGACGACGAGCCGATGGCGCTCGCGCGCCTGTCGCGCCTGCTGCACGAGCACGGCGGGGTCGAGGTCCTGGCGGAGTGCGCGGACGGCGCGTCGGCCCTGGCGGCGCTGCGCTCGCATCGGCTCGATGCCGCCTTCCTCGACATCCATATGCCGGGCATCGACGGGCTGCAGGTGTCGGCCGACGTCGCTGCAGGGAACACCTGCATCGTCTACGTGACCGCTCATTCCGAACACGCCGTGCGCGCGTTCGAGACCGACGCGGTCGACTACCTGCTCAAGCCGTTCACCACCCGGCGCCTGCGCGCCACCATCGAGCGCCTGCGCGCCCGCGTGGCCGCACGCGGCCCCGCCTATCCCGAGCGCCTGTTGTTGCAGGCGGGCGCACGCCAGCGCCTGGTCCCGGTGCAGACCATCGACTCGCTGGTCGCCAGCGCGAACTACGTCGAGGTCCATTGCGGGCAGGAGCGGCATCTCGCACGCGAGACCCTGACCGCGCTCGAAGCCAAGCTCGATCCGGGCCAGTTCATCCGGATACACCGTTCGCACATGGTGCGCATCGGCGCGGTGCACGATGTTGAGCTGCTGCCATCGGGACAGTACCTGTTGCGGCTGCGCAATGGGCAGAAGCTTTCCGGCGGGCGTATGTACCGCGATAGATTGCGCAATGCACTGGGACTCGCCGGCATGTAGCAGCAGCCGCTCTGCTTTGCTCCCTCCTTTGAAAAAGGGTGAGAACGCGCGCTTGCGAACCGCAGGTTCGCGCACGGTCGAACGCCGGCAAGCTGTGCTTGCCGACTGGGCGGGCCGGGGAGGATTTGCTTTCACCTCCAGACGTGAAGCGAAGCGCCAAAGCAAATCCCCCTCAAACCCCCTCAACAAAGGGCGACGCTCTGACGCGGGCTAACGCAGGACTTGGTCGACCAACGTTCGCAGGCGAATCTCTGTCGTTCATCCCAAACCCATTGCCGGGCCCGGAACGCCGCTGCATCAATGCCTGCACCGCCTGAACTCAGGCCTGCACACCGACCCCACATGGACCGACGCGACTTCCTGGGTTCCTGCGCTTCGATCGCCGCCCTGGCTGCCTGCGGCAGCGCTTTGGGCAAGCAAGCCGAGTCGGCGGAAACGACGGCTTTCGCCGCGCTACGCCGCTACGCGCCAACTTCTTTCGGCCGCATCGCCTACGTGGAGCGCGGCCGCGGCCCGGCCGCCCTGTTCCTGCACGGCCTGCCGCTGAACGGGTTCCATTGGCGCGCATCGTTAGAGCTCCTCGCGCCGCATCGCCGCTGCATCGCGCCGGATTTCATGGGCATGGGCTACACCGACTCGCCCGAGCCGCAGGATCTTTCCCCGCAAGCCCAGACCGACATGCTCGCGGCCTTCCTAGACCGCCTGGGCATCGCATCGGCCGATATCGTCGCCAACGACAGCGGCGGCGCGATCGCCCAGCTGTTCGCCGTGCAGCACCCCAAGCGCGTCCGCACGCTGCTGCTGACCAACTGCGACGTGCACGAGAACTGTCCGCCGCCGCAGATGCTCAATTCCATCCACGCGGGCATCGCCGGCGCCTACGACCCGAAGATGCAGAAGCATTTGGACGATCCGGCCTATGCCCGCTCGGAGAAGGGCATCATCGGCGCCACCTACATGAAGCCCGATCAGGTGACGGATGCGGCCATCGACTATTACTTCAGGCCGCTGGTCGCCTCCGCCAAGCGCAGATCGCAACTCAACCGCTACCTGGCCGCGCTGCTGGCCAACCCCCTGCTTGCGATCGAACCCAAGCTCCGTCGCCTGGACACCCCCACGCGCATGGTCTGGGGCACCGGCGACGTGCTGTTCCCGGTCGTGTGGGCGCACTGGTTGGACCGGACCCTGCCCGGCTCCCGCGGCGTGCGGCGGGTGGAAGGCGGCAAGCTGTTCTGGCCGGAGGAGCGGCCGGACGTGATCGCCGAGGAGGCCAGATCGCTTTGGGGCGTCTAGCCGTCTAAGACGATCGCCGCTTCAGGCCGCGCGGCTGGGCTTGAAGCGCTTGCGGTATTCCATCGGCGCGATCCCGAGCTGGCGGCGGAACAGGCGCCACAGGGTGCCCTCATCGCCGACCCCGGTCCGCGTCGCGATGGTCTTCAGCGGCAGCGAGGTGTGTTCGAGCATGCGCTGCGCCTGCTCCAGGCGCATGCGCCGTATCACCGACGACGGCGTCTGGCCGAAATCCCGCTCGCAGACCCGCGCCAGCGTGCGCGTGCTCATGCCCGCGAGCTTGGCCAGCTTGGCGATCGGCAGCGGCTTGGCCAGATGGCCCTGGATCAGGGCGGTCAGGATATGCACGCTGCTGTCGAGTTCGCGCGCGGGCACGATGCTCTCGTCGAAGAACATGGCCTGCTGGTCGGAGCGCCGCAGATACAGCACCAGGCTCTTGGCCACCGTCAGCGCGGCACGGTGGCCGTGGTCCTCTTCGATGATGGCCAGCATCAGATCCAGCCCGGCGGTGATGCCGGCCGAAGTCCAGACCCGGCCGTCGCGCAGGAACAGGCTTTCGCTCTCCACGCGCGCACGCGCGAAGCGGTTGCGCAGCTCGTCGCGATAAACCCAGTGCGTGGTGGCCGAGCGGCGGTCGAGCAAGCCGGCCTCGCCGAGTACGAACGCCCCCGTGCAGATGGACACGATGCGCGAGATTCGACGCGAATGCTCGCGCAACCACCGCGCCACCTTCATCTCACCGGCGGAACGGCCATTGGCCGGCGTGGCGCCGGCGATCACCACGGTATTGGGAAAGCCGTTGCGCGCGGCTTCTTCGATGGAACTGGCGCCGCCCAGCACCACGCCATGGCGGGTAGGCACGGCGCCTCGCGCCGCCGAGACGATCTTGGGCGCGTAGGCAGGCCAGCCCAGGACTTCGTTCGCATACCCCAGCACCGACCAGGGACCGCTGAGATCGAGCAGCTCCGATCCCGGAAACACCACGAACCAGACTTCGCGAGTGCGATTGCGCATTCGCGCACATTACGCCAGGTGGCAAGAAATGCAATCGTATGAGCCGTTGCATCGGGGCGCGCATCGCGTTGCGGACCACAGAATTTCCGGGCCTTCCTCGAGCCCGGGTTCCGCCTATGAGCCGCAACGCGCCACGCCTCGCCAGTCTTGCCATCAGCTGCGCCGTCGCCACACCCGCGCTCGCGCAGGACAACGCGCTTACCTCGGCGGTCGACGCCTTCGGCGAGCGCGCGGGGATCGAGCAATCCGGCTTGTATACCGAAAGCCAGGTGCGCGGCTTCGACCTCAACGACAGCGGCGCCTACCGCATCGACGGCGCCTATTTCGGCCGTGCCGCGGCCATGGACGACACGGTGCTGTCCAGCGTCGGCGTGCGCGTGGGCGTGAACGCCGCGCGCCTGGATTACCCGGCGCCGTCGGGCGTGGTGAACTACCGCTTGCGCGAAGCCGGGGCCAAGAACGAATTACGCCTGGGCCTGGGTTTCCGCGATTTCGGCACACGCGTGGTCCAGGCCGACGGCTCGGCCCAGGCCGGCACTTTCAGCGTCGCTGGCGGCGTGCTGTGGCGCCCGTTGCAGGTGCACCCGCAAGGCTACCGGGGCTCGGGCGTCAACGCCGGCGGCGTCGCCACTTGGAAGCTTGCGCCCGACCGGCGCTTGCGCGCGTTCACCTCGATCTACCGGCGCCACTACGACGGCGACTACGCGGTCACCCCGTCCGGCACGGCCATGCCACCGGCGTTGCGGCCGCTGCATCAGTACTCGCCTGCCTGGGCCGAGACCGTAGGCCTGAGCACCAACACCGGCCTGCTCTTCGACGGCCGCTTCGGCGGCTTCGAGGTCGACCTGTCGGCGTTCCGTTCGGTCTTCGACATCGACAAGAACGACTTCACCCTGATCTCGGCGGACGCGGCCGGGAATGCGACCGCGACCACCCTGCGCACACCGCGACGCGAGAAGCACGCGACCTCGGCCGAAGCCAGGATCGCGCGCTCGTTCGCGGCCGGCGCCTTCGATCATCGCGCCACCCTGTCCTTGCGCGGCGCGCGCACCCGCAACGAGTTCACGTCCAGCCAGGCCATCCCACTGGGCGCGTTCCATCTCTCCGGCGATCCGCCCGACCTGGCGGAGGTGGCGTGGTCCGGCCGTCGCGGTGAGGACCGGACCGAGCAGCTCACCGCCTCGGCCGGCTACGCCCTCACCTGGAACGACCGCCTGCAACTGCGTTTCGGCCTGCACCGCGTACGCTACGACAAGGCCTCGCAGGCGCTGTCCGGCAACCGCACCCAGCGCGTCAGCCTGAGTACGCACCACAACGCCTCGGTGGTGTTCAACCTGACCGGCCGCACCGCTCTATTCGGCAGTTGGGTCACCGGCCTGGAAGAAAGCGGCGCCGCGCCGGGCTCCGCGAGCAACCGCGACGAAGTGCTGCCGCCGGGCGAAGCCGAGCAAAAGGAGCTGGGCCTGCGGCACGCGCTCACGCCGCGCCTGACCTTCATCGGCGCGCTCTTCGACGTGTCCAAACCCAGCCAGGGCCTGCGCCAGGACGGCTCCTTCGGCCTGATCGGCGAAGTGCGCCATCGCGGCATCGAAGCCTCGATCGCCGGCAAACTCAACGACCGCACCAACCTGGTCGCCGGCCTGGTCCGCTTCGACTCCGAAGTCAGCGGACCGCTGGTGGACGCCGGCCTGGTCGGATCGCACGGCGTCGGCGTCGCCCAAACGGTGGCCGCGGCCAGCATCGAATACCGGCTGCGCGAGAACTGGTCCCTGGACGCCAGCCTCAGTCACACCGGCGAGCGCTGGGCCAACACCGCCAACACCCTCAAAGCCCCAGCGCTCACCACCCTGAGCCTGGGCACCCGCCGCCGTTTCGTCCTCGGCCAGCACCCGGCCGAGTTGCGCGTCGTCGCGTCGAACCTGAGCGGCGAGGAGGGCTACACGGTCGCACGCTCAGGGCTGCTGACGCCGGTTCCGCCGCGGACGATCCGGGCCGTGCTCACGATCAATTTCGGCTCCAAGGACTGAAGTCACCACGCGGCGGTCCGCGCGCATCGGTGGCAAGCCGCGATCAACGCAGCGCCACCCTGCTCGCGGCCGCCTGCACGGTCACCGCCTGCCCCGGCTCCACCCGTTCGCCGCCGCGCACGATCAGACGATCGCCGGGCTTCACCGCGCCGCTGATCTCGACCAGGTCGCCGACTTCGGTACCGGTGCGCACCGGCAGGCGCTCGGCTTTGTTGTCGGCGCCCACGCGCAACACGAAGCTGCCTTCGCGGCGCAGGATCACCGCGTCGCGCTGCACCGCCACGGTCACGCGCGGCGTGGCGCTGGGCATGCCCACTTCCACCGCGGTCCCGACCGGCCGTTCGCGCGCGTCCATCGCGATGCGCAGTTCGAGCTGGCGCGAAGCCTCGTCGCCCACCGGCACGACCGCGCTGATCGGATGCGTGCGTTCCTGGCCGTCCACCCGCACCAGCACCGGCAAACCCACGGCCAGATAGCGGGCCAGGTCCACCGGCGCGCGCACGCGCACCTCTTGCGCCGAGGTATCGACCAGCCTGGCGACCGCGGCGCCGCCCGCCACGTACTCGCCCAGTTGCACCTGCCGTTCGGCGACCACGCCGGAGAACGGCGCGCGCACGGTCATCTGCGCACGCTGATGCCGGGTCTGCGCGAGCAGCGCCTGCGAACGCGCACGGTCCTGCATCAGCACGTCGCGCTCGGAGCGCAGTTGCTCGTACTGGGCGCGCGCGATGTTCTGCTGCGCGGCCAACTGCGCGTAGCGCTGCTCCTGCCGCGTGGCCTGATCGAGTTGGGCCTGGATGCGGGCCAGTTCCGCCTGCCCTTCCTGCTCGCGCAGGCGCAGCGCCGCGTCGTCGAGCACCGCCAGCGGCTCGCCGGCGCGCACGTTCTGGCCGACCTCGGCCACGCGCACCACGCGGCCGCTCTGCTCGCTGGCCACGCGCGCATCCTGGCGGCTGATGACGCTGCCGGGCGCCCAGCGGCGCGGCGCGAGTTCGGTGCTCACCGCGGCCGCCACGCCCACGATGGCCGGCGGCGTGGCGGGTTTGTCGGGAGCGCTCGCGTCGGCGTCGTAGTCCCACAGCGGGACGGACACGGCGGCGGTGAGCGCCGCGGCGATCAAGGTTTTATACAAAGTGCGCATGGCGGGCTCCGTGGGGAGGGAGATCAGGACAGGGGTTGGGGTAGCGCGTCATCGGCCGGCGTGTCGCGGACGCGCACGGGACGGCGCGCCTCGGCCAGGCGCAGCAGCGCAGGCACCAGCACCACGGTGAAGACCAGGCTGAGCGCGACGCCGCCGACCGACACCGCGGCCAGGCCGCGGTAGATCACCGCGCCGGGACCGGGGTTGATCGCCATCGGCAAGGCGCCCAGCACGCCGGTCAGGGCGGCGATCAGGATCGGGCGCAGACGCTGCGCCAGGGCTTGCTGCAGCGCGGCCTCCAGGCTTGCGCCGGCGGCTTGCGCCTCGCGGGTCTGCGCGACCAGCAGGATCGCGTTGTTGATGACCATGCCCAGCAGCATGATGAAGCCGATCATCGACAGCAGATCCAGCGTCTGCCCCGCCACCAGATCCAGCGCGTGCAAGCCCAGCACGCCGCCGAACACGGCCATGGGCAGGGTCGCCATGACGAAGGCGCTGTCGCGCAGCGAGCCGAACATCGCGGCCATCAGCAGGAACAGCACCACCAGCGCCATCGCGAAGTTGATGCCCATGGTGCGCACGACCTCGCCCAGGCGGTCGGCGCTGCCGGAAATGCGGATCGCGGCGTCGGCGGGCAAGGCCTCGCGCAGCGCCGGCACCACGTCCTGGTTGACGATGTCCAGCGCCTCTTCCAGCGACATCGCCGCCGGCGGGTCCACCGTCAGGGTCACGGTGCGGCGCCGGTCGATGCGGCGCAGCTGATTGGGCGCGAGCACGGTGTCCACCTGCGCCAGCTCGCCCAGGCTCAGCAAACCGCCCTGCGGCGTGGCCAGCGGCGCGGCGCCCAGGCGGCTGAAATCTTCCTCGCGATTGCTGCGCAGGATGATCGCCAGGCGGCGGTCGCCGTCGAAATGCTCGCCCAGCCATTGGCCGTCGCCCAAAGCGCGCACCACCGTGCCCAGCTCCGGCCGCTGCCAGCCCACTTCGGCCAGGCGGCGGTCGTCGGCGGTGATGCGCAGCTCCGGGGTGCCGGCGTCGGCATTGGGCCAGGCCTGCACGTTCGCGCCGGGGAACAGCTCGGCCAGGCGCTTGCGCCCGGCTTCCGCCGCTTGCGCCAGCGCATCGCCGTCGCCGTGTTGCAGGTGGATCTGGATCGCCCGCGCCGAACCGCCGAAGCTGCCGAACAGCTCGCCCTCGCCGGCGAAGGCGCGGGTATCGGGGAAGCCGACCACGATCTCGTCGCGCACGATGCGCTCGAGTTCGCCGATATCGTCCGGGTCGACCACGCGCGCGCCGATGGTGCCGCCGCCGGGCCAGACGTTGACGTACCAGTTACTCAACTGCGGCGCCTTCTCCCCATCCATGTACGGGCGCATGCGCTGCAGGATCGTGGGCACGATCTCGCGATTGACCCGCTCCGGGCTCATGCCCGGCGGAAAGTTGAAGAAGGCGTCCACCGCCGCGCGCTTCACCGGCGGCAGATAGTCGATCTGCGGCAACAGCGCGTAGGTGAGCACCACCGGCGCCACCACCAGCGCGCCGACCCAGGCCCATTGGCGGCGGCGGCCGGTGGTGGTGCGCAGGGCCCACTCGCTGACCCGGGTCCAATAGTGATGCTGTTGCGCGTTCTGCTTGCCCACGCGCAGCCAGTTGCCCGCGGCCGCCGGCAGTACGGTGAAGGCGATCAGCAGCGAGATGCCGACCGCGATCGAGATGGTGAGCGCCAGGTCGGCGAACAGCTGACCCTCCACGTCCTCCATGAAGATCACCGGCAGGAACACCGCCACGGTGGTGAGCGTGGACGCGAACAGCGCGCCGCCGACCTGGCGGGTGCCTTCCAGCGCCGCGCGGCCGGCGGGCACGCCCTCCTCGCGCAGGCGCACGATGTTCTCGGCCACGACCACGGCCGCGTCCATCACCATGCCCACGGCGAACGCCAGGCCGGCGAGCGAGATCACGTTGAGGCTGCGCCCGGTCAGCTGCAACACGATGAAGGTGGCCAGCAGCGAGATCGGAATGGCGCAGGCGATTAGGGTGGTGGCGCGCGCGTCGCGCAGGAACCACCACAGGCAGCCGATGGCCAGCAGCACGCCCGCGAACAGGTTGCCCGACAGCAGGCCCACGGCGCGGTTGATGAACACCGAAGCGTCGAAGCTCTGGCGTATGTCCAGGCCCAGCGGCTTGAGGTCTTTCTCGCGTATCTGCTCGACCGCCGCCTTGACCTCATCCAGCGTGTCCAGGACGTTGGCGCCGTTCTCGCGCAGGATGCGCAGACCGATCGCGGGGTTGCCGTTCTGGTAGGCGAAGAAGCGCTGCTCCGGCCGCTTCACCTCGACCTGCGCCACATCGCCCAGGCGCACCGGGCGGCCGTCGCGCCAGGCCAGGATCAGTTCGCCCAGGGCCTCGGGCGAATAGCGGCCGGCGAAGCGCATCACGTATTCGCGCCGGCCGGCCTCGACCACGCCGCCGGACACGTCGGTGGCGCGCGCGGCCACCGCGGCCACCTGCGGAATCTGGATGCCCATCGCCGCGGCGCGCTCCAGGTTCAGGGTAATGGTGAGTTCCTCCGGCGCGCCGCCGTTGATCTCCACCCCGGCCACGCCGTCCACGGCCGACAGGCGCGGCACGATGCGGTCCTCGATCATCTGCCGATAGTCGAGGATGTCGCCGGGCGTGCCCGGCAGCTTCTGCACGAAGAAGAAGGTCAGCGAATTGTTGGCGTTGTCCGCGCCGGCCTGCACCACCGGCGGCGTGGCGTCGCGCGGCAGCGGCTGCAGCCGGTTCATGCGCGCCAGCACTTCCACCAGCATCGCGTCCATGTCGCTGCCCACGGCGAAGGTCAGGCCGATCTGGCTGTTGCCGGCCTGCACGTTGGACGCGATTTCCTCCAGGCCGGGCAGGCCCTGCATCACCGCCTCGATCGGCTCGACGATTTCCGATTCCATCTCCTGCGGCGAGGCCGCGCGCCAGCCGGTCTGGATCGACATCTGCGGGCGTTCGATGTCCGGGAACAGCTGCAGCGGCAGGTCGAGCAGGCTGATCAGCCCGAAGGCGCAGACCATGATCACGGCCACGGCGACGGCGGCGGGATTGCGCAGGGAGGCTTCGGTGATCTTCATGGCGCATTCGTCGGCAGGCAGGCCGGCGCACGATGCGCCGCACCTGCAAGCCGGCGATGGGCCGGAAGTCACAGCTTGCGGCCAGTGGTTGCGGTGGTGCGACCAAGCGTTTGCCGGAACCCGGCGCGTGCGGTCGGCGCGATCTGCGCGCACGCCGCTCCCGGCCCCGCCCGCTTAGGAGCCTAGGTCCGATGCCGTTGTCAGGAGTCGGGCATAGCTAAAGCATCCCCCCTAGCGCTGGGGGAGAACGGGCCTATGCGCACCGCGAATCGGCGCGCCTCAGATCAGCAAGGCGACCTTTTCCCGGTGGGTGCGCGACAGCTTCAGTTCCTGGCCGCAATCCAGCCGGATGTAGCCTTCGCCATTGGTATGCGGGCGCAATTCCACCACCCGCTTGGCGTTGACGATCGTAGAGCGGTGAATGCGCGGAAAGCGCTGCGGGTCCAGCTGCTTCTCCAGCTCGCGCATGGTCCCGCGCAGGATCAACGTTTCGCCGTCGGTGTGGATGCACATGTAGTCGCCGGCCGCGTCGATCCAGCGGATGCTGCCCAGGTCGATGCGCACCGTGCGGTTGCCGTCGCGCACCGCCAGCTTGTTGTCGCTGCGCAGCTGTTCGATGGCGTCCGGGCGCAGCGCCTCGTCCAGGCCCAGCGGCTCGCGCCCGCTCAGCTCGCCGAGCAGGCCCAGCAAATGCGCGCAATGGCCGCTGGCATCGCGCTGGCTGCGCGCGTAGCGCACGCGCGCCAGCGCCTGCGCCAGCCGGCCTTCGTCCACCGGCTTGAGCAGATAGTCGGTGGCGGACGCCTCGAAGGCGCGGATCGCATAGTGGTCGTAGGCGGTGACGAACACCACCAGCGGCATCTCCGCCGCGGGGATATGGCGCAGGGCCTCGAAGCCGTCCACGCCCGGCATCTGCACGTCCAGGAACATCAGGTCCGGGCGCTGCGTGTGCACCGCGGCGATCGCCGCCGCGCCGTCGCCGTACTGGCCCACCACGTCCACATCCGCGTGCTCGGCCAGCCGCAGCACCAGGCCGCGACGCGCCAACGGCTCGTCGTCGACGATGATGGTGCGCAATCGCGCCTGGGCCTGCCGCTCTGCGCGCTCGATGGCGTGCTCGCGAACACTGCGATCCATGATTACTCCCCGGCGCCCTTGGCTTCGAACGGCAGGCGCAGCTCCACCTCGATGCCTTGTCGGCGATTGCGGACCGTGAAGCCGCCGCTGTCGCCGTACAGCACGGCCAGGCGCTCGCGCGTATTGCGCAGGCCCACGCCCTTGCCCGGCGGAAGATCGCCGTTCTCCAGCGCGTTGCAGCCCGGACCGTCGTCGATGACCCGCAGCACCAACTGCTCGCCATCGTGCCGCGCCTCGATCCGCAGCAGGCCGCCCTCGACCCGCTTGGCCACCGCGTACTTGATCGCGTTCTCCACCAGCGGCTGCAGCAACAGGCTAGGTAGCAGCGCGCGCCAACAATCCTCTTCGATGTCGGTCTCGATGCGCAGCCGCTCGGTGAAACGCATCTTCTCGATGTCCAGGTACAGCGTGAGCGCATCCAACTCCTGACGCAGGGTTACCCGCTGCATCGGATCGCTGTCCAGCGAGTGGCGCAGGAACGACGACAAGCCCTGCACCATGCGATTGGCGGTGGGATTGTCCCGATCCAGGATCAGGGTTGAGATCGCATTGAGCGTGTTGAACAGGAAATGCGGATTGAGCTGGTAGCGCAGCATCTTCAGCTGCGCCTGATGGGCCATGGTGCGCGAGGCCAGCGCCCGCCGCGTCTCGTCCTGCAACTGGTGGTAGTACTTGACCCCCATGTAAAGGCCGACCCAGGCCAGCACCACATAGATGTAGCTCAGCGAATAGGCGATGTAAGCTGCGTTGTTCATCGGCACGCAGGTATCGCAGAACTCGATCATGACCCGGCGCGTGATCAGGTCCATCACCGCCGAACTGGCCAGGATCGGCACCACCATGATCGCCAACAGTCGCCGCGGCGGCAGCGACCAGTTGCCGCGCAGCAGGTAGCGCAGGCCCAGGGTGACCAGCGAACCGGTGACGGCCGCCGTCATGGGCACGACCCAGTAACCCGCCGGCTTGCCGTAGGCCACCGACTGCAGATAGCCCAGCCCGAAATAGGCCAGCCAGCCACCCAGATGCAGCACCCAGAACAGGCGCTCGCGCGGCAGATCGAACGGACGGGTTGCGGTAATGGCCATGGGTGCCGGGAGCGCGCTGACGCGGATGCGGGGATGCTACCCCCAGAACCGGCGCCGCCGGCAACGGTTCATCGGCCGATCCGAACGCTTCGCCGATTCGGCGCACCGTCCGGCCCGCCCCGGCTCTTACCCCGGCCCTCGAGCGCCGCATACCACGTCGCATAGGGCGTCCGGGCGATGGCCCGGCGGTTGTAGTCTGGCGCCCCGTCCGTCCACCAGACCGGCCCCCGCTCGCCCAGCCGGCGCTTGGCACTATCGACGCGGCGCCGCGCCTCGGCCATCGCCTGGGCATCCTCCGCCGCAGCCTTGACCGCACGCCGCGCCGCCATCAGCTCGCTCACCGCCTCGGCCCTCTCGGCCTCGGACAAATGCGGGTTGCTCGTCCGCCACAAGCGTCCGTCCACCACGATGTAACGCCCATCGGGTGTCCTGAGCGGCGCCTGGCGTGTCAGCGCCGTAGATCCACCTCGCCGACCTTATCCGCGTAATCCCGCTTGGGGTCCACGCCGAGCAGCATCTTGACCCCGGCGAGCATGCTGTTCTCGTTCAACCACACCTCCGCGTTGCGCGCATCGAAGCGCAGCAGGGCCAGATTGGGATCGTCCTTGCCGCCCTCGTACCAGGCGGCGATGAAGGGATTCCACAGGCGCTCGATCACGGCCGGATCGGTGTCCAGGTGCAGAGTGCCGTCGATGCTGGCGAACAGCGAGTGGTCCTTCGCCGCGAAGGCCACGGTGGCCTGACGCGGCTGGCCGAGGCCCTGCACCAGCTGGTTGTCGCGCGCGGTGAAGAACCACAGCGGCGACTGGTCGCCCTCGGCCAGAGCCGTCATGGGCCTGGTGTGACCGCCTTCGCCCTCGGCCCCGAGCATGACAGTGCGGTCGTCATGCAGGTGCTTCCACAACTTGCGCTCTAGGGCTTCGGAATCGGCCATGTCTACTCTCCTGGTGGGTGCGGCGCGGCGGGCGACTGAGGGCCGCTACCGGTTCACCTTGGCAGGGGAAGAGTTAATGGCGCGCGTGATGCATGCGAAGACCGTGTTAGGAAGAACCAGCAAATGACCAGCAAATGAAATTGAATCTGGTCGCATTTATGGGCTAGCTCGCTCGGGCCACGCTTTCACATAGCGGTCCCAGCACCGCCTGCAACATCAGCAGCCTTCGCTGAGCGCCAAGTGCATTGGAGAATCCGTATGCATGTGATCATGGGCGGCACCGGCCATGTCGGATCGGCCACCGTCGAAACCCTGCTCGCCCAGGGCGAGGGCGTGCTTCTGGTCACGCGCGATGCAGACCATGCAGCCCGATGGCATCGCAAGGGCGCGCAGATCGTCGAGGCGGATATCAACGACGTCCCTTCCTTGCATGCCGCATTGAAGCGCGGCAAGCGCGCATTGCTGCTCAACCCACCGGCGGATGTCGCCACCGACACCGATGCTGTCGAGCGCCGTACCGTCCGGAACATTCTGGAAGCGTTGAACGGCACTGGCTTGGAGAAAGTGGTAGCCGTCTCGACCGGCGGCGCACAACCCGGCGAGCGGTTGGGAGATCTCAACGTGCTCTGGGAGCTGGAAGAAGGCTTGCGTCGTCAGTCCATCCCGGCGGCGATCAATCGTGGCGCGTACTATATGAGCAACTGGGACAGCCAACTCGACAGCGTTCGCGCAAACGGCGTCCTTTCGGCGATGTTCCCGGCCGACCTCCCCATCCCCATGGTCGCCCCCGCGGACCTGGGCCGCGCCGCGACGGCGCGCCTGACGTCCGGCATCGACGACATCGGCGTTCGCTACGTCGAGGGTCCGGCCGACTACACCTGCAACGACGTCGCCGCCGCGTTCGCTTCGGCGCTGAACCGGCCGGTGAGGGTCGAAGTGACGCCGCGCGATCAGCTGGAACAGGCGTTTCAATCGCTAGGCTTCTCCGAGGCGGCCGCCACTTCCTATGCCCGGATGACCACCGTGTCCATCGACGGCGGTTTCGATCGCGCGGAACGTCCGATACGCGGTGAGATCAGCCTGGATGCTTACATCGATGCGCTGGCTGCCAGCTTGTAACCGTCTGACCACGGAAATCAGCGCAGGTTGAGTTCTGCAGGCCGCGCTGCCGAGTGCATCAACCTGAGGCCCCCGTAAGGGCGCTGGCTGCCTAGAGCCCGAAGCCTCCCATCGCTCTTCAACAATTGGGGGGAGTAAGACTTCCGATGGCGGCGCAAGTCGACATGCGCCACCAACCTTGGTGGGCCCACCAGCAACCGCATTGTTCAGACAACCCATTGAATATTTTGAATTACAAGAAGGCTCCTTACATTGCTTGACTCGCACTTTGACTCACTTTTTGACTGGCAGCGACCGGACAAAGCGAGACCAGGTTGGACATTCTCGGGGTCCAGCCTTCTTCGGCTTGCGTCAGCCGTCGTCGTGGTGGAATGAAATCGATCAACACCTCGAAAAGCGGGGCAGGACGCTGGCGCAAGTGTGATGCTCAACCTGCCAGCAACGTGCGTGCCGGCTAAAGCACCCAGACCAGCTACCGCGCGGGCCCTTTCTTTGACGCTCCGACGGGGCCGCTGGCCACATCCCAGCTGCGCAGCAGCGACAAGCTAGGTTGCCGCCAGCATTCGCCTATACGCAAGTAGAACGAGGCGGCGCTTTACGCCGCCTCATTCTTGGCTCGACACCTCTGCTCTGGTACCGCAGGCGCATTCGGCGATGTCCCGGGCCAAGCCCGGAAGCCCGCAAGCCCGCAAGCCCGCAAGCCACCGACTACACTCCTGCAGAGCCCCGCACTGGCCGGTAGAAAAAACCACATGCATACACGTCCTTCCTCCCTGAGCCAGGCTCTTGGCCAGGCACCCGCCCCATCCCCGCGCTTGGTCCCGACGTTCAAGTCCAAGGCATTCCCAGACACGGGTAGGTATGACAGCAGCGAACGACTCCCAAACCTGGATCTACTGCTCGACAGCACGTTGGAGCGGATCAAGCACTCTCGCGCATCTCACGCGAGTGATCAAACTTCGTTCCTGCAGATCTGGGACAAGGTGTGCGACAAGCTCTGCGAACTGAAGAATGCCTCCAGCTACGAGCGCTGGAAGACTCACGAGGACGTGATCAAGAACCAAAAGTGGCTAGCGCAGTTTGACAATCGCATTGCCGCCGCTTGGGGAAATAAGAGGCTTGACGAGTTCGATGCATTGCGGGAAGAGCGAAAAACGGTGAAGCCAAAGGTACGGGCAACCAGGGACGATGCGCTTGAGATTGCTGTCGCCTACTGGATAGAGGCAAAGAATGCTCGGAATGATTTAGATGATGCTCGAGTTCTGCATGCTCTTATTGAATGTCATCTGTACATTGGCATCACGCAATCGACAAAGTCAGAGTCTGAATCGAAAAGCGATGCCGGAAAACTGACGGGCCTGAGCGCCAGGGATGAGATGGTCGCGGTAGCCATCGAAGTACTCCGCAATATGCAAGTCGACAAGAAAATGAAGAAGGATTATCTGTGGGAAGAGGTTACAAAGATCATCCATTCCACACCAAAATATGCAGGCGTACTGAAAGACTACGACGACCAAACCAAAGCAGGAAAGAAGGATGTGGAACCAATCTTCTACCGATTGACCACGACACTGAAGCGGTGGTCTGCCAAGAAAGATCCGAAGTATCAGGAGCTTGCAGCCCAGTATCGCCAAGTGTGCCAACGAATTGAGCAGCTCAGCGCGCAAGACACAAGACGCTAGGCGCGTCAAGTCAACAGCTAGCTGTGCGTCTGACAGATAAAGTGGACGACGTCAGCCTTCCTCGCACTGCAGCGCACTTCTGCGCTCGGTTCACAACGAGGAAACTGAAGATGTTGAATCCCACTACCAAGCAGATCAGGCGCCGCGACCATCGCGGCGCGAGCGTCCCGGCCCTTCCGACGCTCAACGGGAGCCCCCACGATGTGGAACGCGGCTTCCAGTTTTTGTATTCGCTGATCGAAGTCCGCGTCATGGAACGCCTCGAGGAGATCTTCGACCGCATTCGGCGCATGGAAGCGGCGATGAGCACGCAACTTACGACCTCCCACCGCGCGATCCGCCTGCCCGAAGTCCTCGACATGCTCGGGATCAGCAAGAGCACCCTCTATGGGCGCCTCGATCCGGCGTCGAGGTCGTATGACCCCCGCATGCCCAAGCCGTTCAAACTCGGCAACAGCGACCGGTCCCCTACGGTGTGGTGGAACACCGACATCAAGACCTTCCTCGAATCCTGCGCGAACGCGCACCGCCCCAACTAAGGTCAAACCATGAATCTCGACAACAACAACCCGGCGCCCAAGGGGCGCCGGGATAGGCAGACGCGCCTCGAAACCGAAGGCGTGCAGGCGCTGTACGACAAGTTGGACCGCCTGATGGCGAAGGCCAAACCCACCAAGCGCGAGCAGATGCAGCAGCGTTTCCGTGAACTCTATCCGAGGCTTGAGAGCTACCTCATGAGCGGAAGGCTTGTGCGTGATGTCCTGACTGCTTTCAACGACTTGGCCCAGGCCAACGTCTGTGCCCGCACGTTCAACGACATGCTCGATCAGGAACGCGCCCGCCGTGACGAGAACGGGAATCTCATCTGTTGCGACACGTGCGGCCAGGCACTGAAGCCCACCCGCAAGAGCGCAACTCCCAATCTCAGCTCCACCAAAACGCCCATCTCGTCCCTGATCCCCAGCGCATCGGAGTAACCGTCATGTTCACCGTCAATCAGCGTCCTTATCCCATCAACGCTTTCCCGCCGCGCATCTGTCGCGCAGCGGAAGAGCTGATCATGAACATCCAGGTCACCGACATCATCGCCGGTACCTCCTGTCTCACCGCCCTGTCGACGGCGCTGAGCCCCTTGGTCGACTGGAAGCATCCACTGTCCGGACAGATCCGCCCGTGCGCCCTCTATCAGGCCATCACGGCGGCCTCAGGTGACCGCAAATCCGCGGCCGAAGTGGCGCTCTGCCGCCCCCTCCATGATCACGATATGGAGGCCTTGGAACATGAGGAGGACCTGAAGAAGAAGCACAGGCTGGCAACGGCGCGCTGGCGCGCATTGCACAAGCGCGCCCTTAGCCAGTACGCGAGGCTGATGGAAGCGGGCGACACGGCCGCAGCGGAGGCACATCTGTCAGCTGTTGAAGCCCAGGAGCCGACCTTGTCCCCGTCCCCTCGTCTCATTCATTCCGACACCACCAAGCTTTCCATGTTCGAAGCACTGGAAGGCGACGGCATGGCCATGGCCCTGCTGACGGATGAAGGCCAAACCTTGCTGGCCAGCACCGTGATGCGCCACTTCGGCTTTCTCAACAACACTTGGGACGGCAAACGACTGCTGACCCTTGACCGTGCTGACCATACCCACCTCATCGCCAAGAATTCGCGCCTGACGATCAGCTTCATGATCCAGCCCGACGTGCTGGCGGACTTCTTCGCCAAGCGGGGAGCGCAGGTGCGGGCCTCCGGCTTCTGCGCACGCGTCCTGTTCTCCAGGTCCCCATCGATCCACGGCCTCCGTCCGCCGCAGTTTAGCCCGCCCCCCGTTCATCTCCTGCCCTTCCACGCGCGCCTCCAAGAACTGCTCGCGGCCTACACGCGGATGCTCGAATCTGGGCGGATGACTCGAGACATCATCGAGTTCGATGAGCAGGCCAAGCAGCTGTGGTTACAGATCGCAACAAAAGTCGAGACTGACCTCTACCCAGGGCTCTTCCTCCACGACATCAGCGACTTCGGCAACAAATACCTGGACATCGTCGGCCGCATTGCCTGCCTCCTGCACTACTTCGAGGCCGACACCGCCAGCCTCCCGGACGACCCGGAAGCCCGCGTCGCAGCGATCGGGCAGATCTCTGCTGACACCCTGGGTCGCGCAGAGCAGATTGCCGGATGGCACCTGTTCGAGTACAAGGCGCTGTTTTCCCCGCCGCTGATTCGGTCGCCTGATGAGTTGGATGCCGACAGCGTCTACTCGTTCCTGTATCGGTACATCCACGCTCAGGGCAAGGACTCGGTGCTGAAGAACTACGTGCGCCAGTACGGCGGCATTCGCGATAGTGACCGCCTCAATAGCGCCCTCCAGATCCTGGTCGGCCGCCAGGCGGTCCAGATCAACTCGGTGAAGCAGGCATGGAACAAGAAGGCCAAGGAATTCATCGTACTTAATCCCGCGTACTTCAACACCTTCCCGATCCACTGACTCGACCACCAAGACACCAGCCAGCCCATCGGCCCACCAAGCCGGTGGGCTTTTTTTTGCGCCGGACTGCGAGTAGGCGACCCGTTCATCGACGTCGCCCCATAGGTCCGGCCGGCCTTGCGCAAAGGCGTGGCCGTGCTCCGATAGAACCAGGCGCCCCACTCGACCGGATCGCTTTTCCGCACGACGCGCCTGGAATCGACGACCTCTTCGCAGGCCCCGAACTCGGCGACCGAAACCTGTGCCAGGTGCTGGCCCAACGCCCAGTCGCACCTGCGCCTCCGGGTCAGCGCGATCGCGCACAAAGCAGCAGCTTGAACCGCGGTCGGGCCGCGGACGGCAGTGCAGGACTTCTCGGAAGCTGTCGGGTTCGCTTCCGTTAGTTCAGCCTCCGCGCGCACCGCAGGCCGGCACCACACAGCCAAAGAGGCCGCATATTGCATCCTCGCACATTGTGCACTACATTGTGCGCACATCTCGGAGGCAGCATGACCTGGTCCTATCAATACCCCGCTCGGACGGCGACCCACTTGGAGACGGGACTGGTGTTTTCGATCACCTATGACGCCGTCCACCCAACGTGGGACGTCCACCTTGATGGCGAGTGGCCGGCGAGCGTCACCGAAGTGCAAGTGAGCGCATTGGCCGAGGAGCTTGTCCAGTTCATCCGCGACCGGTACATCCAGCGCGAGATGTCAGAGCTTCTACATGGAGCCTACGGCGGAGATTTCGAGCTCGCTTCCATGGTTCTACGTCGCCAAACGAACAAGAAGGTTTCGGTGCGAACACTGCAGGCTTGGATGATGCCAGCTGATCGTCCCAGCAGCCGACGGTGCCCTGAGTGGGCATTGGTGGCCCTAGAGCAGTATCTCGGACAAAACCCGGGAGCCGCGCGGGGCTGGAAAGAGGTCCGCTCGGTCTATCGCAGCACGCCGGAAGGGCTTGCAAGCTCACTGCACCAGGCGTCGCGCGAGAGGTCACTCCAGCGAGTCGATGCCAGGATGGCCAAAGAACAGAAGGTCCATGACAAATGGCAGAAGGCAAGCATGCGGGAACTTCCCGGGATGTTGGCCGAGCTTGAAATACGTCTGCAGCGGGAAGCGGACTTCAACATGGAATATCGCATGATCATGAATGAAGCCATTCGTGTCAGCGAGAACTTCGAAGAATTCAAGCGAAATTTCAACCGGGAGCTCGGACGGAAATTTGATCTCGACGGCGAGGAAAGGGAGATCGCTGAAGACCTCACGAAGAACAGGAACGAGTTCGCGCGAGAAGACGGAACGAAGCCCGATTGAGTCTGCGCCACGCCTTCTTTAACAGTCAAATGGCAGGGCTATGACGACGTTCTACTACGAGTGCTATATCTGCGGCTGCACCGTCTATTCAAGGGATGAGGACGATGGAGAGGACAGCTTTGAGCGGATCTACAACCAAAACTGTGGCTGCGAGGACAGAAAACGCGAAGCGGATTACAAATCTGACTCGGACGACTGATGCCATCCTTGCTGCGCAGCACCGGTGATCCCAAGCCATCACGGCTCGGCAGCAGTGTTTGCCTTCCAAATCGATTCCGGAGCTGAGACGGATGCTGCTGGTGAGCCACGGAGCGCTGCTCCTCGTGGATACGACCGACGCGACGATCCGATCCGGCGGAAACCTGGTCTTGTTCATGGCACGCAGCAACCTGACAGCCTGGACACGACTTGGAAGCGCGGCGCTGGTGGAGGTCAAAGCGGACTACCTCACGGGTTCGCTGGATGTCGAGGCGGTCGATGAGCACCTGGATGCGGAGTGACGACGCCTACGCGATTCATCCATGTCCGGGCGAGCTCTGTTGGGGCTGAGCCTTTTGGTGCGTTGCCACAGTGGATCGCCACGATCATAAAGGACCAAGACACTGGCGACATACGCGATCTCGAATACGCAGATCGACCAAGGCAACACGAATGACGTCGACAGAATGACGACTCGATTGACGTCGGATAAGAGCCCGCCCCGGGTAGAAGGCGCAGTCCCACGCCAGGAGGCGGCACGGCCCGCGCTTTTTCCTATCAGGGATCAAGCCCATGCTATTCGTGCTACTTGTGGCACGAATAGCATGGAGTCGGACAGAGCCTATCGGGGAAAATTGCCCCGAAGCCAAGGATCGAGCCCCTCGGGAAGTGGCGGTGACTGCCTCAACCAGCGCCCCACCGATGAGGATGTCGGCTCAGTTTTCTCCGCGCTTCTTCTTGACGTACGCCTCTCGTTCTTCCTTCGTCATTTTGCGGATCTTCGCGGGCCCAAGGTAGCGCTCCGGCGCGCGATCTATGCCCCGCTCCTTCAGTGTCCGATGATCGATCCGGATGGTGTGCCCGTGCTTGCTAAGAGCTGCGTTTATCTGCTCGGTCACGGCCCTACGCTGATCGATCAGGTGCGCGCGCAAGGCTTGCGGCGTCTTTCCACCACTATCCTTACGACAGCCACCTTTTTCGGGGTTCGTCGGATGATAGCGCCTGAACATAAGCTCTGGTGGTCGCTCAATCCCATCCGGGATCCGGTCACAGACGACTACGTGGACGTGAGGGTTTAACTCTCCCTGAAGTGAAGAGCACGGCATGTGGAGCGCGAACTGGAACGGCTTGATCCCCGCCAGCGTGCGTGCCTCAATCCAAGCGAGCTCCTTGAGTTGATCGACCATCAGCACATTGGGTAGAGAGACTGTGAACGATCGAAATACTGACCCGTTCTTTCGTTCGTGCCGCTCGGATGCTTTCCAAAGCTTCATGGGGTCGTTCTTGGCGAATTCGGGCATGTTTCCATAGCCCGTCTCCACCAGGTCATTGCGCGCTGCGTAAGATCCTTGACGGGTGATGTAGGCCAGGTGATCGGACGCGGTGCCATGTTTTCCGCTTCTGATACCGAAGTGTAATGATTCCATAGGTTAACCCTTTCTCTTGAGCATAAAAAAAGCCAGCGAGGATCGTCTCGCTGGCCTGCTGTCATTGATGATGTTTTGCGCTACTTCGTGAGAAACGGTTAGTGCACGTCAGCTTTTCTCCTACTGCACCATTGGCACAGTCAGATCTATCCACTCACTCAACTGTTGATGCTGCATGCCGACCTATTCTCATATGCATAGTCAATGCATGTAAGAAAATACCGAACATCATCCGATGTGTACTAACTCACACCGTAGGACGCTGGCATGGTCCAAGGCGGAACCCTGTCGCACAGAGACTGGTTGTGTCTAGCGGCCATCATGGACTGGCATGGTTTCAGGATGAATGCTGTCGTCATGACCATCCACAGCCTGCGGCTGCAAGACCACCCTACCCCTCACATAGCGATCAGTCGCCCTGCTTCTGCTTCTGCCACCATCCCTGCCCACCCTCCTGAGCCGGGGTGGTAGCCGCAGAACCCGCGGCAGTGGGCATGATGGGTGTTGCAGGCGAAGGAGTAGCGGCAGTGGCCTCCGCGACGGGAGGAGCGTTGGGAGCTGGCCGCTTGTGCACGACGACTTCGCCCTTGTTGAGCACCTGCAACTTGGCTTCCCCGATCTGTAGGTAGCCGAGCAACTGAATGGCTGCCGGGCTCTGTTCGGCGAGAGGGACGCCACCGATGTGGGTGATTATGTCGCCGGGACGCAGCCCGGCTTGTTCGGCCGGCGCCCCGGGCACCAGGGTTTCGATCACGGCCCCGACTTTGCGGGTCTTGCGGGTGGGCTTTTCGTAGGCCTGTATGCCCAACGCGTTGTGATCGCCGGGGACGACGCGCCCCTCTGCGAAGGCCGCCACCAGTTGTAGGCCAAGGTAGTTCTCGTTGTAGACCACCGGATTGGTGATCTCCAGCGAATTGCTGGCGTTGAACATGTTGGTGGCCACGGTCTCGAACTTGTTGCTCACCATCACATCGGAGCCCAACTGGGCCATCGTGAAGGTCAAGCGTCCCTTAGGCTCCTGCCACCCGCTATTCCCCTGCACCATCTGCACGCCGATGGATTGCCAGAACGACAGCGGAAATTCGTAGACCATGACGTTCTGGTCCTGCCGAACCGGGGTCTTCCCCGCGGGCAACATCATCGCCACGATGGCGTTCTGAACGTCCTGGACGCTGCGTCCTTTTACTGTAACCACCGGTGCAGGCGTGGAACCCAGCTTGGCCGGATCGGCGTGGACCTGGCCTGCGATCAACGCCAGCGCCAATGCGCCGGACCATACACGGTGCTTCATCCCTTCCCCCTTGTTCGGACCCAAGGTCCGTTCCCCAGCCCAGTTTACGGATGCCAGCTTGCCCGTGGGTGCTCTCACGAGGTGCGACGGCGCCCCTCCGGCTTGCGGGCCTGGCCCGGCATGACCGCAAGCTCCTGCACCCTTTACCATGGGGCAGCCGGCGGGCGGGTACTCCCAACGCCGGTATCCCCGGGGAAACGTGGGACAAGGAATGGCAAAGGAATGGGCCCCCTCGTGGTGGGGCCAGCACCTGACCGGATCATCGGATTGGCGCTTGCGCCTGGATGGCCTGGAACTCGCCTTGACGCTGGATGGCAGCACCCACCGGGTCAATGTTGAGGACGAGGCCAGTTACCGCGTTCACGCCGGCACGTTCTGGACGGACATCACCCTCCACCTCGGGCAAGCCCGGGAGGTGAAAGCCGATGGGCTGCCCAACGCCCAAGGGGCCACCCTTGCCCATGCGGTGAACGTGGCTTTAGCGGACAAGCGCCTCCGAGAAGACGTGGCGTTCCTGGAATCCGAGCATCAAGCCATCGAACGGTGGCTGGCGCTCATGGCCAGCGAGGAACAACGCTGCGCCCAACAACGCCGCTGGTTCACCCACGAGCAACAAACGGCGGTCATTTCCGCTCGCCCTGGCCTTGACGCCCAAGGCATGCGTGATCGTCTGAAGAAGCCCGGCGTGCAGGTGCGTTTGGGCTCGTCGGCCAAAGGGATAGAGCGATCACTGGCCGCCTGGGAGGGCGACCATCGGCGGGCCTGGGCTGCGCTAAATGCCGCACACGTCGAACGCGAACTGGTGGCCTGCAAGGACCTGCTGGACCGGGTGGAGAGCAAGCCGCTGACCCCGGAGCAGGCACGCGCCGTCGTGTGCTTCGACAACCGCGTGCAAGTCGTAGCTTCGGCCGGCTCGGGCAAGACCTCCACGATGGTGGCCAAGGCGACCTACGCCATCCACCGTGGGTTCGTGGATCCCAAGCGGATTATCCTACTCGCCTTCAACAAGCAGGCCGCCGAGGAACTCAAGGAGCGTGCCGCCCAGGCGTTCGAGCGATTGGGGATGGCGGACATGACCGTGGAGGCCTCCACCTTTCACGCCTTGGGCCTTCGCCTTATCGGCAAAGCCACGGGGGAAAGACCCGACATTCCCGACTGGGCTACGGACACGGCCGGCGGAGTGCGCAAGCTCACCGAGATCGTGGATCAGCTAAAGGACCGCTTCCCCACATTTCGTCGGCAGTGGGATCTATTCCGTTTCGTTTTTGGGAAGGATCTACCGGCCTTTGGCGCTTCGGAACCGGCGGACGTCTGGGACGCTCAAGGCAAGGGCGCGCTGGTAACCACCCAAGGGGAGCGGGTGAAGAGCCAGGAGGAGGCGATGATCGCCAATTGGCTGTTCTTGAACGGCGTCAACTACCAGTACGAGCCACCTTATCAGCACCGCACCGCCGACGAAGATCACCGCCAATACAAGCCCGATTTCTACTACCCCAAGCTGGAGCTCTACCACGAGCACTTCGCACTCAATGCCCAAGGCCTTCCCCCGCCGGAGTTCAAAGGCTACCTGGAGGGCGTCGCTTGGAAGCGGCAATTGCACAGGGACAAGGGAACCGCGTTGTTCGAGACCACGTCCCATGGCATCCGCACCAACGTCGATTTCCAGCGGATGGAGGACGAACTGACGTCCCGCGGTGTGGTGCTGGACCCGAACCCTGACCGGGAGATCCCCCAAGGTGGGCAGAAGCCCATGGAGTCCATCGAGCTCATCGGACTGGTGCGCACGTTCATGAGCCACGCCAAGAGCAATGGCCTGAGCGTTGTAGACCTGCAGCGGCGGCTCGACGCGATGCCCGCGGACACATTCAAGCTTCGCCACCAGATGTTCCTCGACATCGCCGGCCCCGTGATGGATGCCTGGGACGAAGCCCTGGTGGCCGAAGACGGGATCGACTTCGAGGACATGCTCAACCAGGCCGCCGAGCATCTCGAAAGTGGTCGCGTGGAATCGCCCTACGATCTGGTGATGGCAGACGAGTTCCAAGACGCTTCTCGCGCCCGCGCCCGTTTGTGCCGCGCATTGGTCCAGGACACGGGCCGCTTCTTCTTCGCCGTCGGCGACGACTGGCAGTCCATCAACCGGTTTGCCGGCGCCGATGTGTCGGTGATGACCGGCTTTCGGGAATGGTTTGGCCACGGACAGGTGCTCAAGCTGGAGCAAACCTTCCGGTGCCCCCAAGCGTTGTGCGACGTGTCCAGCGCGTTTATTTCCAAGAACCCCTCCCAGATCGCCAAGCGCGTGCATTCGACCACTCCTGGTCAGGGCCCGGTGGTCCAGGCGTTCCAGGTGGACAGCAAAGAAAGACTGGCTGATGCCATCGACCGGTTCGTGGTGAACCTGGCGGAACAGGTGCGGGATGGCACCATTCCACCGGGACGCAACGGCAAGGTGTCCGTTTATGTGCTGGGGCGCTACAACGCCGATCGGCATTATGTACCGGCCAATCCGGGGCGCTTCAACCGCTGGGTGGACGTGTCGTTCCTGACCATCCACCGCTCCAAGGGCAGCGAAGCGGATTACGTCATCCTGCCCGAGATGCTCAGCGCGCTGAGGGGACGCAGTTTCCCCAACACCCGCACCGACGATCCGGTGCTGGCCTTGGCCATGCCGGAGGGCGACACCTTCCCCTTGGGCGAGGAACGGCGCCTGTTCTACGTGGCCCTGACACGGGCCCGCCGCACCGTCGCGATGTTCACCGCCAAGGGGCAATGCTCGACGTTCCTTCGGGAGCTCGAAGAAGACGGAGCCGTGGTGCTCACCGACACCGAGGGCAAAGCCGTTCAAGAGGAGACCTGCCCAGCCTGCAAGCAAGGCGTTCTGGTGTTGCGCACGGGTCCCTATGGGGAGTTCCGCTCCTGCTCCAACTTTCCCTTGTGCGGCTACAAGCCGCCAAGGCCCACTCACCGGTTCAGACAGGCCCAGCATTCATCACGGGCACGGAGGAAGTAGCCGATGGCCCAGCCACGATCCAAGCGCGACGGGGTGAAGTATTGGCGGGCGGCCGACGCTCTCGCCGAGCTGGGCAGCGCCACCCTGGCCGAGGTGGAAGCATGGGACCGCGAGCGCTTTCCTCAGGATCCGCTGGGTAACGCTCGCGCTGATCTGGAGTTGTTCACAGTCAACAGTGCCAGCCGTGCCCATCACAACTACGCACGCACGAACTGGCGGAGCGACCAGGACCATCCCCACGACCGGTTGTTCAAGGTGGCCGATCCTGGCCCACCGCGGCGCACCCGCTACGTGCTGTTCAACCCGGCCAAGCATGGTCACTGGAACCTTATTCCGATCGCCGAAAGGACGTGGCAAGCGGTGCCCCTGGCCCTGGACGACCAGGCCAAGGTGGAAGCCGAGGCACAGGCGGATGCGTTCGATGCCCCGCTGGACAGCGCCCACAAAGCCCGCGTGTGGGCGATGCGCGCCGTGGCCCAGCGCCGCGGCCAACCGCTGTTCCGCGCCAAGCTGTTGGACGCCTACGGCGGTCGCTGCGCGATAACCGGGTGTTCGGCCGTGGAGGTGCTCGAGGCGGCACACGTGCTGCCCTACAAGGGCGACCACACGAACCGGCTGGACAACGGCCTGCTCCTGCGGGCCGACATCCACACCCTCTTCGATTGCCAGCTGCTCTGGATCACCCCCGAGCACACGGTGGCCTTGGCACCATCGCTGCTCGCCACCGACTATGTGACCCTGCTGGGCAGGCTCCCGTCCCTGCCCGTGGCGTTGGAGCACCGCCCCAACCCGGCCCACCTCGCCGAGCATGCAAAGGCGTGCATGGCCTGTCACTCGCTTCAATAGTCCCAGGCCCAAGGAAGTCATGCTGATACGAAACACCACACCCGCCAGCTGCTTTGGGTTGGCCGGCTGCGATGAGAACGCAGGCACGGCTGCCTTCGGCTGGTGCCTAGACCAGGTGCCCGCGTTACGTCGAGAAGTTTTGAGAGCCTTGGCATGTGACCCAGAGGCAGAGCTGGTAGTGGCCAGCCAGGTGTTCGCAGAGGACCGTGGGTTCACGGACATGGAGCTGGCCTCCGGTACCGCGCTTCATGCCATCATCGAGGCCAAGCTGGGATGGCGCGTGCCCACCGTGGGGCAACTGGAGCGCTACCTGCCCCGCTTGTTGGCCTCGCCTGCCCAGGCCAAGGTTCTGGTATCGGTCAGTGCAGCCGACGCAGCCTGGGCCAGGCGTCACCTGCCCGGGAGGTTGGCTGGCGTACCGGTAGTTCACCTGTCCTGGTCAGACCTACAGGCCATGGCACGCCGCGCCCACGACGCCACTCGCAGCCCGGTCGACCGGGTCTGGCTTACCCAGCTAGTTCAACACCTCCAGGAATACGGCATGACCTCCAACGTGTTCGATTCACGGGCCTACGTGGTCTCGCTCAACCGCTCGCGAATCCAGCCCTCGAACCCATTGACGTGGATCGACGTGGTCGTCGAGCAAGGCAAATACTTCCATCCCGTGGGCGGCAGCGATCGCAGCGGTTGGCCGGTCATCCCGCCGTCTTACATCGGCTTCCGTTACCTGGCCGAGTTCCGCAGCGTCCACTTCATCGAGCAGGTGGACGTGACCGACCATATCCAGGACGTCGATCCACGATGGCCTGAGACCAATATCCCGCATTTCGTCTATACGCTGGGACCTGCCATGAAACCCGCCAAACCAATGGGCCTGGGCGCAATCCACCCAAGCATGCGCAACTGGGTGGCGCTGGATCTGCTGCTCAGTGGCAAGGCAAGCGACTACAAGGACGCCATTGATCGCATGCGCGAACGCGTCCAACAGCAGGGTGGATGAAACGAAGCCCCCCTTGCGGGGGCTCCGGTCGTCGGCGCTTGAGTGGGGATTCTCGCCCCCGTCCCCCGTTGCCGGGTGAAGTGGCCAGGACGGCAATGCCATGGTCCACGATGGCGTCACTCGGCGCCATCAGTCCGAACGGACAATGGCCGTCAGACTTCTTCCCGTTCGGCTTCGGATTTCTCCGTCAGCCATTGCTCCACCCAGATGCCGGTGGGATTGGCCGTGATGATCTTCAGCGCGGCATCGGCCACGCGCTTGCGTGCAGTCGTCATTTCTTTCCTTACGGATATATTCCCTTACGGACCAACGCCAATTGCGTGAAGCAATTGACCGGTCACATCCCGCCCCCTGTTCGTCCTTCTTGGTCGCCACCCGCACGCTGACCGTGCTGCTACGATCGTTGATATCCAGGTCATCGCAATACCGTCGCGATTCCATCCGCCAAGTTGGTGGAAAAAACCTTTAGAGCACCAGCCCTTGAGATGTGGCGAGTTTCGACCTGAATTCCCACGATTCGCACAGCGCCCACCTGCACGCTTTCAAAGGCGGTACACGTGCCCACAGGTTGCGGCACATCACCTGGCTGGGCCGGGTAGGCAAGAACGATCAGGTTGCGACCCGTGGCCTTAGAAAAGGCCAGCGCCTCGTACATGTCAGCCTCCGAAATGCGAAGCCGCCCCTTTTCTACGTGCCCCTTGTACTTAGCGTCCAGGAGTAATTGGGGCCTTGCGCCATCAGCCTCGATCATGCAGTCGGGAAAGACCTTCAACTCACTCATGGCACCCGTACTCATCTTGGTCTTGGTGCCCAGCGTAAAGCCCTTTTGTGGCACCACTGCCGAGCGTCCGAATCCGAGGCGAGCCGCCACCGTCAACAAGTCCTCCCACACCCGCCAGGTCGAAACCAGATAGCCAGGCGCGTGCGCTTGACCCTGCTTGTAGTTGAGGCCCAGTCCTCCAAGTACATCGATGGAAAGCTCGTGCAACGGCTTCCATGCCCTGTGCCTCGCAGGGATGGACTTACGACGGTTTGCGGGGCCGTTTTGTGGTGAAAGGTCTTCGATCAGCCGCACCAAGGAGCTTGCGGCTGATGGGTCGCTCACCTCGGGCAGAAGCTCCTTGGCAGCAGCCACGATGTTTGCATTCCAGCCATTGCGCCGATCAAAGCGGATGACCTCCTGCTCAAAACCATCGGGTGATGGAAAGATGAGATCCACTGGATCGGGATCTCCATCAATGAAGAAATCTGCCTCCCTCACCAGGCGGTAGCTGCGCAGAGGGCGGCGCTTTCGGGCCTCGTACATGCTAGTGATGGATCGGGCCACCAACGTGGAGAGGTCACGCGGTGTGCCACCTGAGGCCGATAGGCGCTCGGTCGCAAGAAGCCGCCCATGCCGTGAGAGCGTGGAGAGGAAGAAGAAGTCCTCTCGCCAGGCGGCGTCAACGTCATCAAGGCCCAAGAACTTGGGTGCCACTTCCAATTCAAGTGCCGGCGCTAAGCGAATGAGGCCAGCAAAGTCAATGGCCCGTGCGCCAATGGCATCGACACTAATGGGATTGTACTTAAGCCCCAAGTTCGATGCGGCACGGTTGCCCGCCTCAATTAATAGGCTGTTGGCTTTTGTGCGATCCACACCAATCGCCGCGCCTATTTCGCGGCTCAGATCAACGGGTGATCCGTACTCGACAAGCGATAACCGTGTTCGGGTATGAGCCACACACTACCCCTTGGCAAAGGCCCTCAGGGCGGGATAGATGTTGTCCTCGTTGAAGTTAGTGGGACCTTCAAGTCCGAACCGCAAATCGTCCGCGAAAGTTGTCTCGGTGAGTTTGAACGGATTGAAGGCAGGGCCATCCAACGCATTGAGGGTTGCTGCAATGCCTCGGGTATCTCCGAAGAAGACCTCTTCAATGTGCGCTCGTACTTTGGCCCAGCCCACGCACAACGTACCTAGCGCCTCAGGCAGAGGCAGCGTTTGAGGCTTCACATCCGACATCAAAACGCCATGACCGATCTGGAAATCGGGACCTCGGCCGAGCGAGATTTGTTCGTTGACGGCTACCCAAGCCCTCACCGAGGCCTCCAAGGCATCGGTGACGTTGGCGAGTGGATCGGGCAAGGCGCCGGCACCCTTGGCACCCAGACCATAGAAGTCCCTCAAAGCCTTCTCATCGGGTTCAAGCCTCAACGGCTCCCAGCGACGCAAGAAAGCCACATCCAAGGGCTCGACCGACGCATCGGCTTGGTTCATCGCGGCCAGGATGTATAGATCGTGCGGCAAGGCGTACTCGATCACATCGCCCGTGGCGGGATCCAACATTTCAAAGAACTGGGTTTCGGAACGTTTGGAACCATCTGCGGCCAAGCGCTTGTCCGACTCCATGGCCACGATGGCTCCGCCGAAGACCTGCACTGCGGGGCCTCGGTTGATCTCGTCGATGATCAAGAGGGCCGCGCCACTGTCTGCCTTTGCATGCTCACTCGCACGGTAGAGCGTGCCCCTGACGATCTTGAAATCCTGGGCACCTGCCGCTTTGTTGACCGCCGGTGTGATGCCAGACAAAAAGTCTCGGTATTTGGAATTCTGGTGAAAGACCGTCCGAAAGACCTGGCGATTCGTCTTCGTAGGCGCAGGAATATCCTTGACGGCACCGCCTGCAGCAGGCGGAATCGGGATGCCACCCACCGGATTGAGCTTAGGCGCACCACCGGCGGGAGCAATGCCAAAGGCTGTTTCGAAAGCCAGCGCGACCTCTGCAAGCAGCTTCGATTTACCGGTACCAGGCGGACCGGAAATAAGCACATTGCGCGATCGAGTCAGAAGTTTTAAGGCCAGCTTGCAGTCTTCACTTGCCATTGCAATACCTGCCTTCGTTCGTGAAGTCACGGTAGCCAATCACGGCTCGATTGGAAGCACGCTTGGCGTCCAAGCAGCCGAGAAGTTCATTGGCAACAACCGGGTCCCACTTACCCTTGATACGCAGTGTTTTCTCTTCGGCATAGTAGGGCCACACCGACCCATCATGAAGCTGGATCAAGAGAAGCAATACACGATTACCTTGGCCACCCTCTGGCATGCGGCCGGTATCAAAACATCCGTACTCATGAACGCGGGCAATTCGGCCTTCTGATGGGCGCGCATCAGTGGGTGGCTCGAAGAAGGATTCTTTGCGTTCGACCTGGCCGCTGTCGTTGTGCCAAAAGAACGCTCCCTGAAACACGTCGATCTGTTCGGTCACACCATCGCGCTTTCGACTTTCCTTGACCTTCTCTGGGAACATCTGCTCGATAACAGGCAACAGCGTCTTGTAGGAGCCGAAGCGGAAATCGCGCGCACCACCTCCTGTATCCGAATCATTAGACTCGGCCAAAATCTTCCTGAGGTCTCCAGGAACGATTTCCTTGTACAAGATGCGGGCCACCTGCCCAGCCTGACTAGCCATAATTTTGATCCCCCTGTTCTTCGATTTCTCCACCACCCAGGGCTAGCTCAGAAGGAACATAGGCCATAGCCCCCAACGCACATGCCTCTGTCGCGCGGCGCGACCAGGCCACCCCTTGGCCTGCCGTGCGTTTCGCCACGGCAGCCAAAACACTGTCTCGGGTGATCGTGGACTTACTTTCGCCAGGCAAGGCGATCTGACCTCGATCCAAAATTGGAAAATCTTGGAAAATCAGCTCTACATCATTGAGGTCGAGCCCATATGCAACAGCTACTTCTGCGTCGACTTCAGCACGAAGTTGAGCCATGCGCGCATGGGTTATGCGACTTGCACCTGCGTGATCGAGCGACTGCAATTCGTGTGCGGCGCTCACTAGTTTTTTCCACGGCAAGCCGTCTTTTGTCAGCCTCGGCAGCGGCACGCTTTGCAGTAGAAAATAGTTCACCGTGGTGGTGAGTACACGCCTGAGCATCCAGTCGAAGACAAAGCTGTTTGCAACAGCCACCCATACCAGCAGCCGCGCTTCTGATGGGTCCTCGGGAAAGAGGATCGTCGGCACCTTGTTGCCACAGACCACACCCGCGGGGATCAAGGTCGCCATGAGTGAACGTTCATTGGTCTGGCCTGCGATGTCGCAGAAGCCGGCCCGCAGCGTATCCGTACGATGCTGACTGGCACGAGGTATGTCTGAGGGACGAATCCAGAACTGCGGGGAGCGCCGCGAGCCTCCGATCGGGTAAGCCTCCCACAGGGCACTGCGACCGGTGCCAGACACGTGACCTTTCACGCCAAAACGGTGGGCCTGCACCATGCGGCCTTCAACCAACGGCAGCGCTCCGCGGGTGGCACGACTCAAAAATTTAGGCCGCTCCTTTGTCATATCGACCTCTCGACAGAACTTTGGGGCCCAGCCGCTATCAGGCTCCTGCCAGGAGGTGCCTGCCTCTGCAATCTTGGAGAAGAGTTTCCATTCGGCAACACTTCGGACTTCAGGAAGGCTCAGGTCGTCTCGAACGGCTACCAGTGCTGCGCGGCCAATGGTGGCAGAGCCGGTGATTTCCAAACCAGTGGAAGTACCGCGCTCATGCAAGAGCTTGATGGGCTCGCGTTTACTCTTCCCAGCGCCAGCCTTCACCAGAGCCACCGCAAGGAACTTGAATCGCGTATCGATAGCGAAGAACCTGGCACGGTTATCGATTATCGACAGCGATACACTTTGGCTCGCCTCGAAAATCTTCCGGCGCATGGCTTGCGTCCCCTGTGAGCGAATGAGCCCCCCTGGGATGAGTGCCGCCACTACGCCTTGCTCCTTGCACAGATCAAAGAAGATGTCTGTAAAAGCAATGTAGAGATCAGGCTCTCCATTGCCCAAGTCGGGGTAGCGCTCCAGCAGTTTCCGGGAATAGTTGGCGACCTCATTGCGCTGGGTGGCGAATCGCTCTTCATCCAACCCGCGAATCTCGGCGCCGTAGTGGCGCTTCGCACCTGAAGATTTCAAGAATTCGTGTCGTGAGAGCTTGACCTTCTCCCAAGGCGGATTACCGATCACTGCATCAAAGCCATCCGGGGCCATTGCAGCCCAGACCTCACGATCTGCCATCAGGCTGTCGCCGCAATACCAGCGGGCCCTCATGGCTTTGAGGGCTTCTAGATCATCGGTGAAGGATGCCAGGCTCAGCAAGGCTGCACGAAGCGAATTGGCCGACAAGTCCGCCGCGCACACACCATGAGCGATCCAGTGCGCCGTCTTCGCTCGATCTAGGCCACACACCGCATGGGTTAAAGCTGCCAACAAAATGCCCGCGCCGCTTGCTGGATCAATCACCTTGCTCTTGTGATTGAGCTTGGGTGCGGCAAGCTGTGCCAGTCGGGTAGCTAGCCGAAAATCCGTGTGATACGCACCTGTATTCTTTCGCTCCTGCTCACGCAGGGCCTCTCGTGCCAATGCGCTCAGTGCCAACGCATGATGGATAGGCGATTGTTCGATAGCGCTTGCCACAGGCGCAGCCAGTTCTAAGAGTTCAGCGGCGGACTTTTTGCTTTGAACACCAAAAACCACGTGGAAAGCCGCCAGATCGAACCCACCGAAGCGGGCCGAAGTAGCCTCCAATACTTGAAGTCGAAATTCAAAGCTGGCGGGCCCATGCTTACCACCAACAGCCCGAGTGAGGGCCGCCTCTGCTGGAGCTAAGTACTCTGCTTCAACGGGCCGTGGAGCACTCATGCATAGCTATCCACGAAGACGGGCTGGGTAGACTTGACGGTCTTGATCTTGGGCTTGGGAAGCTGCACCAGGGGTCGCTCCACCACTACCAAAAACTCGTTCACATCAGACGCAGTACTGCTGGCCACCTTGTTGGGCCGATAGCGACCGATGGCCCCCAGGGGGCGCATGGTGGACTTGCCGATTTTCGAAAGCGTGGCCTTCATGTCCTGCATGCAGATATGTCCCTCGCTGCTGTACGACAGCAGCACCTTCTGCGCGTTTAAGCCCTGAACCAAGGACGAGAGCGTTTTGAGGGCACGAGTCTTGTAGCAGAAGTCCGAGGCCCGATCTTTCCAAGGCCGTAAGCCAGCAACGCCCTCAACCTCTGGCTCATCGCCTAGAGCCACCGTTTCAAGGATGTGGTAGTAGCTCGCGTATTGGCGCTTGGTGTACGGAGGGTCAAGGTAAACGAGGTCCTGGGCATTGTTGCGCACCTCAAACACATCGCCCACGGAGGCTTCCACGCGCACACCGTTAGCTTTGAGTTCACGGCAACGCATAGCGATCTTGTCCTGCGACTGGCTGGTCCACTTGGAGAGGAAGCAGCCAAAGGTGCCTGCAATATTGGCCACCCGGTTCAAAGCCCCAAAGAGGTCTGCGATCAGTAGCCGCTCTTCCACCTCATCGATAGTGCCAGCCTCGCTCCAATCGGCGATGAGAGCCCGCATGGCATCGAGTCGTGCCGCATTCTCTTGGGTGAAGTAGCGCCGTTCGATGCCGCAGGAGTCAAGTGATGCGGGGCTATATTCGCGCCACATAAAGCCGTGCACGGGCTTGGCTGCGTTGAGCTTGGCGATAGCCTTGGAATAGCCCCCCAACTTCTTGAAGGTTGCCTGCTCGTAGCTAATGAGCCTGGCCCCGGCAGAAATTACCGCCGAATGCAGGTTGTCATTAATCCGCACATTCCAACCGCGCTCTGCGGCAGCTTCTGCCACCGCGCCCGTACCGCAGAAGGCGTCCACAAAGAAGGCACCCTTCTTAGGGTGCCCCATGTAGGTGCTGATCTGGTCGACAAGCCTAGACTTCGACCCGATGTATCGAAATGTCATGTTGTCGTCCTCGCTTGAAGATTCCGAGCAACAAGACCCAATTCGCAAATTCGTGAGTCAATGAACTTGACCATCTTCTATCCCCTACTTGTTCTTATTGGCCCCAGACGATTGCCTGACTCTTGTTCTCTCCCGTCCAGGCAGGGCGAAGAGACTTGTTTGTCTCCCTGCGTGCCGCTGCTCAGAGAATGACCGCATAAACTCACGCAGCACTTCGGAAGCGTCCCGATTCTCGGCTGCACACGCGCCTCGGAAGGCATCCCGTAGCTCGCGCTCGACACGGATCCGTAGTCCGGCATCTTTCATGGCCATACCCCGAGCATAGCCGATGGATACACGTATGTGTATCCATTTTTTTGGGCAGGTCAAGCTACCCTAAAGTTGCCCCGGCGCACAGGCTGAGACCAGACCTCACGTACAGATTTACCTGGACGGGATCTCGGCAGAGTCCCGCAACCCCTTCATGGGGATGTCGGCTTCGGGACACCGGGTGCCTTGGTGCTCTTCCCGTTGGACCACGGCCACGTCCTGGCCATGTCCGGGACAGAACCGCGGCTTAACAAAGGACCCGTTTCCGCCGAGCGCGCGGGCCATCACCTCGCCATCGCCCGTGGTTGCAGGCGCTTCGTAACCTGTCCACCGAAGACGGGGCGATAGCCCTCAGACGAGCCGTTGAGGCGCGTCCTGGAGGAATGCACCAAAAAAGGATGGAGTCGATCACTCCCGCCAGCCCGCCCGAAGGCGGACCGGCGGGCTCAACTATGGCGCTTGCTCTTCAGTTCGCTGGACCCGCACGCGATGCAGATACACACCCAATCCGAACAGAGCGAACCCGTACACCACGACACCACCAACCACCTTCAGCATGGCCTCTTCCTCCAGCTCCACGCACTTCGGGCCTGCGCACATTCTTCTGTCGTCATGACATCGCCCTATTCCGTTGCCATGCGCGCGACCTTACCTTCCAGCTTGCCCCGCAGATTCGTCGCCGCGACGGGCTGAGCGGCCTCGGCCTCCAACGGCGCCCCGCCCTCCGGATAGAACTCCTCCACCACCGCCGGCACGTCCTCGTCCAGCTCCTCGAACGCCCCATTGGCAAACCCCTGCCGTGCAGCCTCATCCAGCGCCGCCTGATCGAATCCACTCTCCCGCCGGCGCTGGCCCAGCACCCTCGCCTCCTCGATCGCCTGCTCCAGGCTCATCCCGGAGCGCACCACCAGGTCGACGTAATAGATCGCCGCCCGGTGGCTCATCGTCGTGGACTTGCCGCGCAGCTTCAGCTCCAGCGGCAGGCACGCCAGGTGCCCGCCGGAGACCGCACTGAAGTACTGCAGCCGGGCCGCCAGCGTGCGGATGGTGTTGAACGAGGTCGTGCGCAGGACGAAGCTGCCCAGCGTGTCGTCCTGGCCTTGATCGATCACCACGTTGAACCGGGCGTAGGCCTTGCAGTCACCGGCCCCGAACCGGCACGCATCCGGACCGGGACACGGCTGCGCTTCGATGCCGTCGTTGCCGACCCGCCGGCAGCTCTCGCCATTGCCCACACACATGGGGCGACCTGAGGTCCTGTCGAACAGCGAGTAGTCGGCGCGCAGATTCAGGGCCGGGTCGTTGAACAGCAGCCGCACCGGCAACGTGCGCAGCTTGCCGCCCGCCTCCCGCTTGAGCGCCTCGTCCAGCGGGTGCAGGACCCAGCCATCCCGGTTCTGGACCTGGGTGGTCAGGGTGAACTGGTCGTCCTTCTCCGGCAGCCGTTTGCCGTTGCGTTCCACCACCCGGCCAATGGAGACCCGCCCGATCACGGGCGGAGTGATAGCCAAACCTTTAAGCATCTCGAACTCCTGGGGTTGAAGAGATCAGTCCACGATCAGGAACCGCCGCGCACCGGGCTTGGCCACCGTGTAGGCGGCCACGAGCTCGGCGTGGTCGGCGGTCAGGCGCTGGGTGTCCAGACGGGTCCCGTCCTTGGACCGCCTGAAGGTCACCTCGCCGCTGGCGAACACGGCTCGTGCCGCATCACCCATGGCCTGCTGCAGGGTCTGCTTGAGCAGCTCGGCATGGCCGCCCTTGGCGTCCAGTTCGCGCCGCAGCGTTACGAGCTCGGTGAACACGCCCGACAGGCGCCGGTCCTCGCTGAAGTCCAGCGTGGCCCCACCACCCGGATACAGCTGGCGCAGGGCGCGGTCCGCCGATTCACTGCCATCGGCCGGCGGCGGCGTGTCCGATTCCACGTGCTCCCAGAACCGGGCTTCCAGCACGATCAGGCGGGCGATCACGTCCTCGTCGCGCTCGATACGGTGGATCTCCAGCTGCTGACCGCACAGCAGCACCGCCACGTCCGCGGCCGCCTTGCCGGTGACCGCCAGCTGGTGCTGGACCTGGAGCTGGACGTATTCAGGTACGCCGTCGCGCCACAGCCGCGAACCGAACTCGCCGGCGGTCTTGCACTCCAGGATCTGCACATCGGGGCTGCCGACGATCTCCCGGTCGATGTTGGCCAGCATGAAAGGAAAGGTCGGGTGCTGCAGGACCGCGTTGAGCTTGCGGACCTTGCGACCGGTCTTGCGCATGTAGGCCGCCGCCACGTACGGCTCCAACAGCGTGCCCCAGTACATCGGCGAATCCAGGTCGTCGGCCACGTCCGTGTTGGCCGCCGCCCGGCCGGTCTTCTGCGTCCACAGTTCCAGCGGACTGGTGTACGGGCTCAGGCCCACCGCCGCGGCGGCATCGGAGCTTCCGATACCGCCCTTACGCACTTCAAGCCACTGCCCGCGATCGAGCGTGCGGGTATCCACCAGGCGCAAGGCCGTCTTACGTCCCATCGCGTTCTCCAAATGAAAGGGCCGCCCTCGAAGAGGCGGCCTGTGTGTTGATCCATCGTGCGGACTGAGATTCCGGCCGTGACCTATAAAGGGGTTCAGTCGTTCCAGAACACGTGGATCCCGCCGTCAACCGCGGGCATCAAACGCACCCGGCCCTTGGCGACCGAGGCGCGTGCATAGGCATCCAGATCGGTCTGGGCATCGATCCGGTGCCCCAGCAAGGCGAGGGTATGCGACGCCCAGCTGGCGGCATCGGCATAGGTGCCCTGGTAGCTGTCAGCGAATGCCTCCGCCGCCTGCAACACACGCCCGAAGGCTCCGGTAGCCCATAGCGCTTCGAACGCCGGGCCGTATTCGTCCACTGCATCCAGCCAGGCCAACAACTCATCCAGGTCCGGATGGGGACCGAAGTCGGGCAATCCCTCGTAGGCAAGAACGCACCAGTCCTGGGCACCCTCCTGGTGGGATCCGCCCAGCGACTGCGCTATCGTTCGACGGATCACGTCAGCATCAGCGACCTCGACCCATTTTTGATCGTGTCGGCTATCCTCCGCACCGGCTGCCCGGACAGAGAGCAAGATCCGGGTCATGGGAAATCTCCAGACAAAAGAAGGGCCGCACATGGCGGCCTCAGGGCTCGATCAATGCCTCATGGAGCAGAATAGATCGACGGCACGGTGTGAAAGAGGGTCGCCCATCCGCTGGGCGACCCGCTGTCTGACGCCGACGGATCGCGTCAGCCTGTGCACTCCTCAGCAAGGTCAGCGCTCCGGCGCGCGTACGCCTCAACGACACAGGAGTCATCCGTGCAAGCGTTACGCTCAGACATCCAAGTCCGTTGGGCCTCTCGCAGTCTTACCTTGTCCTTCGTGCAGGCCGTTGCCAGCTTGTATACCTGGGCCAAGCTGACGTCAGCTTGAGCCAACTGCGAATTTCTGCAGATCGACAGTTCGACATGGCTTGCGGCTTTGGCGCAGTCGAAACTGGGACTGATGCTCACTTGGGCCTCGACGGGCGCAGGCGCATCAGGCGCTTGCGCTGCCTTGGCGGATTCAGCCGCTGCGTCGGCCTCATTGGCCGCCATTGCCGCCGCGTCTGGTTGCTCCGGCAACTCCTGCTGCTCGGCTTCAACACCTTCAGCTGCCAGTTCTCCAAGCTCGCTGTTGGACGACTCGCTTGACTCGCCGTCAAGACCCAGCTGCTTCAGGGCCGCGGAAGGGTCAGCGCCACTGCATTCCGCCGCGCCGACGACCGTTGCCTCGGTGAAGCCGGGGAGCATCCGCTTGCCCTCATTCATTTCCTCCAATGCGTCCGCGCCGTACTTTTCTTCCAGCTTTTCGTAGAGGCACGTGCAGTTTTCTTTCGGCGCGCCTTGGCTCATGCATCCGGCCACGAACTCGCTCCGGATCTTTCCGCCACAGGACGCCAGCACTACAGAAGCGGCGGCGACGAGAAGCACGTTCATTGCTCGCATCGGGATCATTGTCATTTCCTCCCAAAGGTCAGAAAGCCGATGACGCCCAGCAGCACAAGCATGCCGATCGCTTTCCCCAACCCTGGAATGATGATTACCGGCCAGATCAATGCCCGCCCAAAGTTGAAGGCAAATCCCTTGTAGGCGTAATCACCCCACCAGTTCCCATAGATGGCGAACACGAAAATCAGCACTACATACACACCCAATACAACTCGACCCATATACCCCCCTGTTGTTGACAAGCACATTGCACCCGAACCACGTACAAGTCCGGACTGAATCTCTTATTTGTTCACCAAGGCCACCAGCGATGCGAACCAGGACTCTGCGTGATCTTCGAACTTTCGAATCAAGCCCCTGGCCTCTTCCCCTGAAATCTGCAGCCGTGACAACAGCATCAACAATGCCTCTTCTCGCGGCATCTTCAACTCAAACTCGCCGGTGCCGTCGCGATGAAAGAACATGCCAGACATCATCAGAAGATCGTGCTCGTTCATCTCCACCTCCCGCCCCATCAGGCGCGTAAATGCGGCACGATATTCGGCCTTGTAGACCTCGCTGGCCTCGTGCAGACGGACGAACTGGTCTCCGGCGATCTCCTTGAATCCACTGGGCAACCTGGAAAGGCTGTAGAAGTGCAAGATCAGCAACAACATCAGCGCGAGCTCGGCGCAATCAGCATCGACCAGGCGATTTCGATGCCGTGGATCGCGTTCCATGATGTTCCGCAAGACGGCATAGTGATCGGCGATGCAGCTCATCTGCCGATCGAGCAACTCGTCGATTAGGAAGGCCCTGCGCCCTAGTTCCGCGCGAGTCGCTTCCAGGGCAATCCGATGGAGCGTCCACAGACGCTCGCGACCGGGCATCCGGCTAGACTCTACCGACCGGCTCGACGCACGATTCACCGGCGGCATCGATGACGAACTGAGCGCGGTTGCCAGGCGCGAGACGAAGGTCAGGATCGCCAAGTGGTCGATCGCGTCAGCCTTGAAGAATTCATCGCCGTTGACCATCACCCGGCTTTTCGTACCCGGCTCCAGCGACTGGATGTCCCGGAACAGAATTCGCCGCGGCGCTTCGAACAGCCGCTTGCAGTAGATCGCATCCCCGGTGACCAGCAGGCCTTCCTTCGCACCACCGAATACGGTGTCGTCCAGCAAGACCAGCACCTCGCTGGGTGTTACGGCCGGTGCATAGGAACCGATAGCCCCCTCCAGCTTCTTGCGCGGGATGTGGGGCCGCGCATACACCTTGTCGTGGAACCATTCCCAGTCCGGCTTCAGCAGGATCGATGCCACATCTTGGACGTCGTCCTTGGTCACCACGTCCACCTCTGGGATCGGAGGGGGGCGGCTCCCGGACTTCGCCGACGCCTTGCGCTGATCGAACTCGGCGGGTGACCGTGGTTCGTTGAGCACCCGGTAGGCCTGATTGACCTCCTGCATCTTGACGGTAGCCCATGCCTGCGTTTCGGCGTCGGATTGCGCGTACCGGTCCGGGTGGTACTGGCTGCGTCGGCCCTTATAGGCCAGCTCGATCTCGTCGCGCCCGGCGTTCGGGCGGATGCCCAGAATTTCGTATGGATCCATGCCTGACTTGCTTCCCCCTGCGTACTGCCCGCCGCGACAAACTCGCGGCCCCTTCCGGCACAGCCACACCTCTATTTGTAAGATAGAGTCTGCCACACCGATAGAGGCTTAGTCATGATTCGGCCCACCCTCGCCCTCGCGATGTCCGGTGTCCGACTCCTCGCCCCGCGCCCTGTTTGCCGCACGCCTGGTCCAGGCGCGGCAGCTGCGTGGCTTGAGCCAACGTGCACTGGGCGATCGCATGGGACTCGGTAAGGACAAGGGCTCTTCGCGGATCAACCGCTACGAGCATCAGGTCACCGCGATCGGCTTTGACAATCTGGGCCTGCTGGCCCAGCTGCTGGATGTGCCGGTGGCCTACCTGCTGGCCGACAACGCGGCCATGGCCGATGCCATCCTGGCCTTGGCCCAGGCTGACGAACCCCAGCGGGATGCGCTGGCCACGTTGATCCCGGCACTGGTCCAGGATCCCGCCCTGCTGGCCAGGCTGATCAAGCTCCTGCAGCTGCCCAAGCGCGAGCAGCCCAAGGCACTCAAGGACTTGGCCGGCGAGTCCTGACGGCCGACTTACCCCGCCGCTTCGGTTGCGGCCGCCACGATGCCACCCAGGATCTCCTCGGCCCGTGCCGGCTCACCGCCTCGCAGCAAATGCGCGCCATAGCCGTACCCGAACGGCTCAGCCACCTCGTAGCACCACACGCCGGGAAACTGGTCATTCTGTCGCTGCCAGGCCCGATCCAGGCATCCCACCTGATCGATACACGCCTGGATGAAATCCAGCTCGCCCTCGAACCGGGCACGGCAACTGATATCGTCGTGTTCGACTAACGCCTGTTTGGCCCCGATGGCCATGTAGGCCAGATCGAGGGGGTCGGCAATCTCCACAAGAGTCTCCCCAAGAAATGCCCGGCCCGCTGGCCGGGCGCTATGCCGCCACATGCCGGACCCGTCCTTACACCCAGCCTCGCGCCGCCATCGACGCCGCCTCGCCCGCGGTGACCACAAAGTGATCCAGCAGGCGTACCTCCACCAACCCCAATGCGGCCTTCAATCGCGCCGTCAGCGCTCGATCCGCCGCCGAAGGCTCGGGATTGCCACTGGGATGGTTGTGCGCCAGCAGAACCGCTGCCGCGTTCAAGGCCAACGCCCGCTGGACCACGACGCGCGGATGCACTTCCGCCCCATCCAGCGTGCCGGAGAACAGCCGCTCCACGGCGATGAGCTGATGGCGGGTATTGAGGAACGCCGCCTCGAAGTGCTCGCGCCCCTCGCTGCCCAGCCGCAGCCGGAAGAACGCCCCGCAGGTAGCCACGTCACTCATCGAGGGCCCTGGTACGCGGACCCGCTGTTCGAGGATCCGCAGCGCCTGACCGATGGTCCGGTCCTCCCGCGCCCGAACGGCCCCTTCCGAAGGGGCCGCCCGGACAGCCGGCGATACTCGCAAGCCTGACCGGGCCGGCATCAGGCCACCAACTTCATCACTTCATCCCAGGCTCGCTGCTTGATCTGGGCACCTGCCCCAAACCAGGCCGCATCTCGGCGATGATCGTCGCTGCGCGCCCGTCGGTGGTGGTCGACGAACTCGGTCACGCTGTTGAGCACCCCCCAGGCGGTGCCCCGACTGGACGCCAGCTGCGCACCGCGCCCCCCACCCTCGTACAACGCGCGCACGTTCGCCACCGCATGCTCGTTGACCACCGTGGCCTTGCCGTCCGGCGCGGCGTAGGTCAGCACCCGCCGCAGCAGCCCCTCTACCGAATCCGGATCCACCGGACGTTCCACCAGCGCCTTCATCCGGGCCACAAAGCCGTCCCAGGACGAAACAGTGATGCCGAGCTGGCGCTTGACCACATCCGGATCGAAGTGGCTGCGGTGCGGCACCTTGATGGCTCCGGTAGCATTGCCCAGCGCGATGGACAGGGTGTTGTTGCAGACCACCCGAACCGAGGTGAACTGTGCCGTGGTGGCCATCGTGCCATCACAGGCCGTAGCCAACAGCAGGTAGCCATCCACTTTGTCCCGGCCCTTCAGGGTCGTGCTCTGCCCGGTCCGGGCCAGCGCCCAGAACTTGCGCCCTTCGCGCAGCACCCCCGCGGTCTCCAGCTCGAAGCCGTTGCTGGCGGTCAGATCCCGGTAGAACTCCAGGATCTGGCCCGGCTGCACGACCTGGAAGCGCTTGGACACCACCGACAGCGGCGCGCGGGTATCGGAGCGGTACAACACCTTGTGCTCGGGGAAGGCATGGATGACGCCAATGGCGTTGTTGCCGGCCACATAGCGCACCTCCGCCTCCTCGATCTTCCAGTCCATGCCCGCCTGCTTCTTCCACACCGCAATGGGCTGCTGCGGCGCCAGCAGGTTTCCCAAGCCATGCCACGGACGCTCGCCGGTGTAGGCCATCGTTTCGACCAAGTGCATTTCGATCTCCTCATTGTTGGCGGCATAAACGCATAAGGCCCGGACGCAATGCCGGGCCCTGTGCGAGTGCCAGTGTTGGATTGGATCAAGGGAACCTGGGGCCCCGACAGGTGGCGCATCTAGCGATGCCCATCAGGAAGGCGGCGGCCACAACCATGACGCAATAGAGCGCCTCAAACTTGCCTCTGCTCACATCAGTACACCCTTGGCAGGCGCTTCATTGCGGAGCGCCATGACGCGAAACCGGAGTCCACCGGCTTCGATAAGGTGTTATAGGCTTGAAATTTCTTTCAATCTCACTTGATCTTCTGTGATCGTCAGACTGGGGCCACTAACTAGCTATAGCCAGTCATCACAGACTACTTGCCCTGTGGTCAAGTCAAACGGCATGACGTCCAGCCGTAGCTGATCATTGAAGAAAAACGGCAACAACGGTTCACGGAAAGTAGCGGTCTGTGGATAGAGCAGCGCAAGCCGACCACAGCCACCGAGGTACTTTTGACCATAAGCGTAAAGCTGATAGAAGTCTGCCTGCGACAGCCCGTACTTGTCTTCCGAATTACCCCTGTTGGCATCAAGGCGCTTCCACTTGGTGTCCAGCACCGTTGTAGCGCCGTCGTCGAAAAGCAGAAAATCCGGCCTGAGTTGAAACCACGGCTGTTCGTCATGCGTCGCCAGATACCGGCTCGCCGCCTGCGCCTTGAGCGTTTGACCTGGACGCAGTGCACGACGGAGGCAAGCCTCGACATAAGACTCGAACACCTTCTCCATCGGGAACAGCAAGCTGTTGCCGGTCCAGTCCCCCAGGACCGTCAACGGATTCTGCTCGTTGAGAATGAGCGAGCACCATGGGCGCACCGGCCGGTAATGCGCTGTCAATCGATCGCTTCGCCACTGGGCAAAGTCCTTTGCGAAATCCCGGCTTGGCGGTATCTCAAGCAACTGATGGGCCAGTTCGTACGCCAGTCGCTTATTACCTGCCTCCTTGGCTTGCCTGCACACCTTATCCAGTGCCGAGCGGAGAAGGCGATTCTCAGGTCTATCAGCATCGAAGACTTTGTGTTCCACCTGGAAGTAGTGGGCGCGACCGGGCGGTTGACGCAGCTGCCGACCGACCAGAAGTCGGCCGCGAAGAAACCGGCGCTCCTCCTCAACAGCGTGATAATCGAAGCGCAAGCCACGCTTGACCAGCGTGTCCAAGGCCGCCAGGAACTGCTGGATCACCCATTCGGTCAGTGGGCCGTCAAAGACCTGTAGACCGGTAGGCGCGCTGATGCGCGGCTCTAGATGCAGGCATCGCTGAAGCATCTTCTGCAGCAGTCGCCGAGCCTGGGTGGCGTCATCCCCTTCGTCGAAGGTCTTCGGCAGTATCTCGATGCGGGTCCCGTCGGGCGCCTGCAGCACGCCAACGTAGTTGTCCAGGCGCAGCCAGCGCCGACCCTCCAACTGGACCAGCCCAGCGCCGGCCTTGCGCAGGCGTTCGCTCTCCTTGCACACCCAGTCAAAGGCGACATCCGACACCGTCGCCTGGTCCAGCCCATTGGCGACGGCCATCGGCCCGGTCGTGATCCGGGCGTACTCGCGGACGGTAACAGCGTGCATCTGGTGGTCAGCCGGCGCTGAGGATGCCGGCGTAGCTTTCGGACTTGTCGAAAGCTTTGTCATTGATGCGCCACAAGTCGTTGCCTTGCGGAAGGTCCACGCCCGCACCAAAGACATCGCCGAGACTGGCGACTTCCTTGATCAGGAACTTGTGGGCGTCGTCCGGTTTGGCCTGGTCGTTCATAACCCAGGCGATGCGCTGCCAGTCCTCGAAGAAGTACTCCTGTAGCAGGGGAAGTACCTGCCGGCGGAACACGTCAGACAACCCGGCGAGATTGTCGATATCAAGGAAGTAGGCATGCCCCAATAGGTAGTCACGTCCCAGCAGAACCTCGATACGACGATTCATGGTGACCAGGAGCTCTTGCAGATCGATACCGGCAACGTTCTTGCCTGACAAGGCGTCAGGTCGTGGCGGCATTTCCTCAAACTTGAAGCGACGGCGCAGGGCGATGTCCAGGCCAGCCAGGGACCTGTCGGCCGTATTCATGGTGCCGACCAGATAGACGTTGTTCGGAACGCTGAACTTCTTCTTGGAGTACGGAAGAATGACTTCCAGCGCTTCGTCCGTGCCCTTCCGCTTGGAAGGCTCGATCAAGGTGATTAGCTCACCAAACACGCGTGAAATATTGCCGCGGTTGATCTCGTCGATGATGAGCACGTGCGGCAGTCCCTTGGACTGCTGGGCTGGCGCGGCGCCGTCCAGCTTGATGGACGAAGCTTCCAGATAGTCGGCAAGCTCTGGCCAGCCAAAGCGACCCATTTCATACACAGTTTTCAAGGTGAACTTGCGTCCGCCGTTGAGCGGACGAATGTCCAGTGAAAGGCCCTTAGCCAGCCAGTGGACCGGCAACACATTGACGTAATCGGGGCGTACGCCAGCAGGTGGCGTCGCCTGGTACTCATAGCCACCCTGGACGACACCGACGGCCTGGAACTGGTCTTCCGAACCAATGCAAAGCAAGACGTCGCCAGGCTCGATCTCCTGCGAGAAATCTCTCAGAGAGCTACGGTCGTTGGTGCCAAGGCTGGCATAAGCGGGTACCTCGACCAGGTGCTCGCTCTTCAGATCGCCCACTGCGCTCCAGCCGATTCTCGCCTCGCCATTGGCGAAGCAGTAATTGCGCGTCTGACTCGGGGTCACCGTGCCATCGATGGAAATCTTCCAGATGCGCGCATCCTCTCGAACACCGATATCGGATGCGACCTGGGCCGAACCGCGGGCGTCATCGCAGATGCTTCTAAAGACGCCGGGCTCCACCCGGTACTGCAAGACGCCCCCTTCGCTGTCGGCGCGCAACCCTTCGACGAAATCTTCGTAGCTGAAGCTTTGATGGAAGGTAACAAAGCGAATTCGGTGCTCGGCAACCAGCTCGTCATACCGTGATTTCAATGCTGCACGACTGCCAGCGTGCTTCCCGGCAAAATCAGGGTCGAGTATCGCCAGTGCCTTGTTGATGGTGGCGAAGGTCTTGCCGGTGCCCGGCGGGCCGTAGAGGATCTGGTTGAGCGGCTGATTTGTCATAAGCGGCAATGGTTGCAACGAAGGAGTGGACTGCTCGCCAGGCTTGGACTCGTACCAGTCGCAGAGTTCGACCAGCTCCGGCAACGAAGACACACGTACGGTGTAGGCCTGCTGGCCGGCGGCCAGACGCGGCGCATGACTACCCAGATGGTGGTTGCGGCTTTTCTCCGGCGGATACTCACCCACCCGATCGTCCGGAACTTGCGGCGGACGCGCATCGAGGAAGACCTGCAGCGTGGACTTCTTGACGGGACTAACGCCTGGATCGAAGGCCAGTTGCCGCCCCGTCGGCGTGCGGTAGGCGGCGACGTGCGCAGTGCCACTGTAGGTGTCGGGGAAGCGGCTGCGTAGGTAGTCTGTTGCTACCTGAGCGTCAAAAGACGTGTCCTGGTTCTTCTCCCATGCGTCGTGGGACAACTGTGCGAACGGCTTATTCGAACGCTTGCGCACTTCGTCCAGGGCGCTCATGTATGCAGGCAGGGTTCCTTTTGGAATGGGAACACCCGCTTCCTCAAGCCAAGGACGGGTCTGCCCGTCGATCGGGAAATAGCGATCAGGGTCCACGTAGAACAACGCCTCGGTCAGCTTAGCGAATCCGGTGCCTGGGACCTGTAGCGCGCGTGCAAAAGTCTCCGAGTCGAGCTCTGCCTTGCTTTGCCCGAAGAGCTTCCAAAGTGTGGGGATCATCCAGTCCTGGCGGTTCGCCTTGAACGGGAACATCCACACCTTCATGGCATTTGCGGTCGGGACGCCATCAAAGTCTGACGGTGGCGGCACATTCAGTTCTGCCACCTGAATTAGCTTGGCGAACAGCTGCTTCCGCTTCTCAATCCCGTACTTTGTAAACATGCAGAAGAAAGTGAACGGATCGATCTCCTGCAAAGAGATCGAATTCCCAGTCTCGTCTTTGTCATCGAGACCGGCATCAATGCCGACTTCCTTGAGGATTCCGACCAACTCTGGCTGTCGAGTCTCGTAGTCGACTACCCAGGCAGCCACTGCCTTGAACACGGGAATCCAAGTGAACTTACTCGCCATCAGGTGACTTTCCTTGCTTTCTTTCAGAGTTCGGCAGCTTCACTTCGACCAGCTCTTGCTCCAATGTCAATGCTGGAATTTCTTGAAGCATTGACCATCCCGCACGGATCGCCGCTGCTCTCATGGCATCGCGTAACGAATCAGACACATTTTTTCCACCGACTTGCGTTGTTGCATCCATGAGCCATGGTTGCAGCGACACGTCTTCCGACACCGCGACCTCCCGCAATCGAGCCGCAATCCGAAAACCACCGACGTCGATATCTCCCCAGTGGTAAAACGTCGCTGATTGCGAGAGCTTCTCGGTGAGGCGACGGAAACCAGTGATCCATGCCGGCGATGGCATGCCACCGGTGAACACTGCCAGTCCATCCGTTCTGCCTGTCATCGCTTCAGCGACCAAGTGGAACGTCGTCAGGTTCTCGATCGTCAGTACCCACGTCGGCGTAGCCGCCAGGCCACACACGTTACGCGGTGCTACACCAACGTAAGGCCGTGCGATTGTGCAGTCAGGCCCCTCCTGCATCAGGATGGTGCCCACCCCGGCGACCATCAGGGGCAGCGGCTGCTTGACCAAGCCGAGCGTCTTGAGCACTTCCCACTTGCCACGTGGTCGGCTTGCCAGCCCTTCTCCCGATAGGACGTCGAGTTGCGGTAGCAGTTGTTCGATCCGCTTCGTATCCGAAAACAGGCGTCCACTGAGCACGCGGATGACCTGATCCTCGCCTGGTCTGGCTGCCAAGGCATCGAGTACGTGCAGGGCATCTCGCCACGAGTTCCAAGAGTCTGGCCCCATGAGGCGCACGCGGCGCATCGCCGCCCACGCCAGCAACACCTCGCTCAGACGCGGGTAGCGCTCCAGCCAAGAAGCCAGCCCCTCCTTGGCGGCCTGCAGCTGATCCACGTTCGTGCTCACGCCAAGCAGGTCGGCCAACACATCCACGTCGCGCACGCGCACCCACTCAAGGGGTCGATCCTCGCCGCCTTGGTCGCCCCACCCCGCCACCACCGCGCCTCGCCTGACCGCACTCTGGATCTGCTCGTGGCCGCGCATACGCTCGTCAAAGCCCTGTCGCCAGTAGATCGAGCTGGTGGCCGTGAGGTTCGATTTCTGCGGGGCAGCCGTGGATCCGGTTACCCGCTTCCTTTCGCCGCGCTGCAACTGCTCGCGCAGGACGGCTTCCACCCACCCACACAGCACCGGCCGACGCCCCTCAGCCACCTGCGGGCTCCGCAACCTCGGCCAAAGCCTCCTCCATCAGTTCCGGATGCAGGGCGACGATGTCGCTGGCCAGCAACTCCCGGGCAGCCGGCTTCACCTCGTTGCGGAACAGCTGGATCCGCTTCGATCCGAACCGCGCCATGTCCCAATACACGTCGAGGAACGACGACATCTTTGCCTGGTCCGATTCCGGGCCGGCGATGACCATCTGCAGTCCGAGGGCATTGAGGTACTCGGCAGTCGCGCGCACGTTCTGGGCATCCATCTTCTCGAACGCCTCGTCTAACATGATCAACCCGCCGCACCCCGGCGTGCCCGCCGGTTTGCCAAACGCGGCAGCCAGCGCGGCACCGAATATGACGTAGAGCGGCGTGCGGTGCTCGCCACCGGAGCCGGGTCCGAACCGTTTGCTGAGCTTCCCCTTCAGCTCGCCGCCGGCATAGATGTCGACGTCGAAGCTGAAGAACAACCGATGGTCGTTGAGCGGACTGTTCTCGAGCTGCAGCGGCGAGCCCTTGCCATCGCCTTCCACCAGCAGCCGGAATTCCTCCGGGATGGGACCGGAGCCGCCAAACAGCGTGGCCTCACTCTCACCCATCTCCCGCACGCGTTGCAGGAACTCGTAGAGCTTCCGGTGCTGGTCGACCTTGGTGGCCTTGAACTGGTAACGCTCGCCGTTGGTGAACTCCGGCGCCTTGTCGAGTATCCGGTTCAGCCCCTTGATCTGCTCCTCGATCGCGTCGAAGCCGTTGAGCAAGGTGTGAGCCACGTCAGAGCGGAAGACGTCTACCGCGGCGGCGTAAGCACGATCGGCCTCGTCCTTCTTCTCAATCAATTCCAACTCGGACATCCGCTTGATCTCGGCCAGGATCATAGACTGGGCCTGCTGCCAATCCTGGTCGCGGATCTCGTGGTTCTCGAGCTGGTAGTTGGCCAGGTACGTGGTCATGAGACCCCACGCCTTGATGTTTGCGGTGTTGCCGTGTCGGGTGCTGTCCTCGTGCTGTTTGGTGCACTCGGCGATTGCCGCCGCCGCATCTTCCTCAGTCTTGGCGTCCACTGCCTGCCGAAGCTCCTCGGCCGCATTGAGGTCGCACAGTGGGTTCTGGCGTGCGGCCGACTCAGCCACCTGGGCGTCGATTTGTTCGCGCTCAAGCCGCTCGAGCTGTCCGCGCATGCCACCCAAGGCCGATCCAATCCGCGTCAATTCGTTCGAGGCGGCGATCTTGGCCGTGTCCCTCGCCTCGTGTTCCTTCGCCGCGTCCGCTGCCGCAGCCTTAAGCGCGGCGACGCCACCGGAGGCACCCGCTTCGACGATTGTCTCCACTTGGGTGATCGCGGCTTGCTGGTTCACGATCTGGCTGACGGTCGCCTGGAGACGCTTCTGGATAGTGTCGCTGTCGCCAGCCGACGCGAGCGCCTGACCGATGTCCACCACCAACTGCAGCCGATGCTTGACCGCCTCGTAATGCTCATCCGCCTTCCGCAGCGCCTCGCGCGCCGCCCGCAATTGCTCATCATTGCTGAGCCCACCGATGCGCAGGCCTGCCGTCGGCAACAGGCGCAGGCGATCGATGCCGCCGCCAGAGCTGACCATGCCATCACGCGAGAGCGCCTTATGGCCCACGCGCAGCTCCTCACTGCTGTCCACCAGCGCTACCTTGCCTAGCTCGCCCTGCAGGAAGCGCACGGCGCCCTTGTCGCCGCCGGCGATCAGCTGGGCAGCATATTTGCCCCCACCGGGGGCCTGCCACGGGCGGGTACGCGTGCTCAGAGCGAGTTTTGCGCCGTAGATATCCCGACGATTGCGTCGGTAGAGATCTACCGCGGCCGTTTCCTGCGCCGGATCGTGAACCAACAAAGCGTCGACATTCCGCCCAAGGTAGGCCTCGATGGCCGGCTGCCATTCCGGATCCTTAACTTCGACCAGATCGCACACGGGCGTGGTGCGGATGTCGGCCTCCTCAAGCAGGGCCTGCAGACCTGCCACTTCGCGCCTAAGCGGCGCCCGACCGGAGCCGGCCCGAGCGATGTCGCCCTTGGCCAAGGCCAGCGCCTGGTTCGCCTCGACCGACTGTTGGGCGAGCTCCATCCGCACATCATCGACAGCTTCTTGCAGCGCACCGATGGCGTTGGCCAACACCAGAGTGTCCTCTGGCTGGATCTCCTCTTCCCGCCCCACGTGTTGGGTCAATGCGGACAGGTACTCAAGCGCCTTCGCACCGCTACCTTGCATATCGGCTAGGTCCTTGTTGCCCACTAAGCGGCGCACTGTGCCGCCCAGCCGGGCCAGCTCGTCCTTGAACCCGACCCGCAACCCACCCAGATCCTCTCGACTCTTGTCCAGTTCCTTCCTGCTGCCCAACTGACTCAGGTACTCCGGATCCTGGTTCAGCGCGACCTCCGCCGTCACCAGTCGCTTGTGTGCCGCCGCGGCATCGGCCTCCGCCTTGCTCAGCGCCGCCTTCGCCGAAGTCTCCTGCTGCGTGAGATGTTCGATCATGTCCGCGGCTTCGCCGACCTGTTCGCCGAGCCGTTCGGACGAGTACACGGCCTTCAAATAACCGTAGTTGGCGGCCTTGACGAAGTGCTGCCTGACTGCGCGGTACTGCTTTTCGACGGCCTCGGCCTCGGCCAAGCGCTCGGCCAGCTCCTGGATCGTGCGCTGGATCTCTCGGAACTGGTCCAGCCTGGCCCGAAACTGAGTGACGTTGGTCGGTCGCGCCTCGATCAGGTGGCTGCGCAGGGTCTCGTTGAGATCGTCGACGTCGCGGTTGAGCTTGAGCGATCGGGCGAAAGCCGTGCGGATCGCCCGATAGTTCGGCGACTCGCCGCGCTCGGCCAGATGCGCGCCGAACAACTGCCGGGAGAACTCCTCGCCGTTGATGGTGAACACCGGCGTGGTACCAACCTCCCTGCAGCGATCGGCAAGTTCGTGCTGCATCCGTCGCCAGGGCAGCACCATCTCCTTTCCGCCTTGCATCTCGATCATCTGCTCGGTGCGTAGCGCGACGCCGGGGAGGATGTAGAGGCTGTGGAAAGTGTGATCCTGGCTGTCCAGGGTCGCGGACAGGGCGGCGCCGGCGGTCACCGCCACACCGGTATCGGGATCTCGGAACACCAAGTTGATATAGGTGTTGGCCGAGTCCCGGCACACGTCGCTCGGCCGTTGCCCATACACGCCGAGGCAGTAGTCGCGGAGGCTGCGGGCCCGGCGCTTTCCTTCGCTCGAGGCGTTGAAATGGATCCGGTTGCGATCGGCGCCCAGCAGCACGATCTGCAATGCATCGAGCAGTGCCGTCTTCCCGGTACCGTTGGGCCCGAGGAAAGCCGTGTTCCAACCGACATCAAGATCTTGCCGGGTGTAGAGGAAATACTGGACCAGACCAATCGACTCAAGCTGCTTCATCGTCGGCCTCCTCTTCGACGACTTCGGAGTCGACGCCGTAGGCCGCTAGCTGCAGCAGCGCGGTCTGGCCCAGGATGTCGGTGATCGCCGGGCGGATCGCGATCTGGAAGGGTTGGTCGTCTGCCGCTTCGATCTCGCGGGCCATGCCGTTGCGCTTGAGCGAGCGCACCAGTTCGCGCATCTCGCCCCGATCAGGCAACTGCCTGCCCAGCAGATCCTTGTAGAGCTGCTCAAGCTCCTCCAGGGTGACAAAGGCCTCCCCGTCCACGATGTCGACCGCGTTGATCCGGTCGTCGTAGACCCGTCGCAGCAGCAGCGCCAACCGCGTCTCCTCCAGCCGCATCCGGGCACCGAAGGCGTGGCGTGGGATGACGACGACGTAGCCATGGTGCGGGTTATGGGTAATCGTCATTCCGAACTGCTCGAACACGTCGCGGAAAGCCCCCAGGTGGCGAGTCACCAGTTCATAAGGCACGCGTCCGCCGCGGTCGCCGGCGTAGATCACCTGCTCCATCATCAGGCGATAGGCCGCCTGCTGGTAATCCTGCTCCTCGTAGAGCCCGTTGCTCTGTGCCGCCAGTCGCTCCCAGTTGGCCATCACACTCCCTCACGTTCGACGACAAAACGTCGATGCGTCATGTAATCGTTGTTCGTCATGCGCTCATCCTCGAATCTCACTCGGATCCCGCGCAGCATCTGCATGACGGGGTCGTGCCGACGCAACTGCAGAGGCGCGTCGTCGCGCGAAGCGATCAGCAACAGGCGTTGGTAGCAGCACAAGTCGTTGATCGACCCGACCTCGAGCGCGTCCGAGTCCACCCGCTGCTTGTCGTCGAGCATCCGCGCGACATAGTTGGCCAGCTGCACGGCGGTGACCTTGCGGTTCTCGACCATGCGCCGGCGCAGCCACTCCATCGCCAACTCCTCATCCGACAACTCGATCGCCTCGACTGCGGTGGCCACCTGCTCCCTGGAGGGCCTGCGGGGCTTGGCCAGCGCGAGCGCCGACCAGTGCACGCCGCCGGCATCGCCGGGCAACGCAGGGTGACCCTCTTCCATCCCCGCCAACGCGGCGCACGCCCGGCTGATCAGCTTGTCCAGGTGTTTCGGGGCGCGCAGCTTGTACTCGATCAGCGCCAGCGCCCGCTGGTTAGCGATGTTGATCTCTTCGTCCAACCGGGCGAGGTGATCCTCAATGTTGTTCAGGCGCAGCAGTTGGTGGGTATCACGCCGGTAGGCAGCCTCCCCACGCTCCCGATCACCCTTGCCGATGTGCTCGACGTACCAGCTGACCAGTCGCTCACGCGAAGCCTCGTCATCCTGCAGCGCATAAGTCTTCTCGATGATCTGGCCGCGGTACTGCAGGGGATGGTTGCGGGTCCGTAGCTCGCTGTAGTCGGCGATGTACACCCGCTCAACGAAGTCGGTGAAGAAGCCATGGACGAAGTCGCGTGCGGACTCCAACTCCACCAGGCCGTCCATCAAGTCTTGCACCCGACACCCGGTATTGATGATGTGCGCCATGCACTGCCGGGCCTGCTTGGCAGCGGTCTGGTAGGCGCTGCAGGCATTGGGATCGCTGCTGTCCTCGGTGACCGAGCGCAAGTTGAGCAGAATCGATCGCACCTGGCCGCCGATGTACTCGGGTTCCTGCCGGGCGAACTCGTTGAGTATCGTGAACAACATGCCGATCCGCGGCTTCACTGTGACCATATCGACCAAGCCGCGGCGCCGCACCGAGAACCATCCCGCTTCGGAAAGCGTCTTGAAGATCATGTGGCTGAGCACGCCCACTGGGGTCTGCAGCTCGCCGTCCCAGGGATCATTCGCCACGATGCACGACTCGATGACCCGAACCACCACGGTCTTGGACACCTCTTCGCCCGGGGCGCGACCGTCGTCGCCCCAGAGCGTCGACATCACCCTCGACAGAACGTCCCAGTAGTGGCGGCTGTTAGCCACGCCCAAGGGCCGGAAGATGCCTTCCGGCAGTCGATCGAACAGCGGTGCGACAGCTTCCTGGTCCAATTTGGAGCCTCGGGTCCCCGGTCACGGCATAGGTAGCATAAAACGTCCGATACTTTTATGCTACCGGAAACCCCCAGCCCACTTCGGCGCTATGGCAAAGACCCCCCGCGGCCACCAAGAACGCCTGAAAGCGGTCGAGATTCTGCTGCTGTGGGAGGGCCAGGTCTCCCGACCGCGGCTGGCCGAGATCTTCGACGTCCACGGCACCGTCCTCAGTCGCGACATGGCCGCCTACGCCCACTTGGTGCCCGACAACTGCCAGTACGACACCGGCGCCCGAGCCTACGTCGTCACGCCATACGCGCGCCCACAGCTCACGGATGGTCGATTCAATGAGTACGAAGCCCTAGTCGGCACGCTCGCCCTACGTGGACTGCGAGCGGGCGTCGAGCTGATCTCTGCCGAACAGCACGCCACGCATATCCAGCACGGGCCGTTCTCTCGAATCCACACCGCGATTCGCGAGGGCAAGCAGGTTCAGATCGAGTATCGATCGCTCAACAATCCAGAAGTACACGAACGTACGATCCGGCCCCACGCTTTCATCCAAGCCGGACCGCGTTGGCACGTTCGTGCGTACTGCGACAGAGCGAAGGAGTTTCGTGACTTCAACCTCGGTCGGATCAGCCGAGTAGACGATCCAGCGCATTCGTCTCTGCCAGAAGCAGCAGAAGACAAGGCGTGGAACACGCTGATCACCCTTCGCTTGATCCCGCACCCACACCTGAATGCTGCGCAAGCCCAACTAGTTCGCGATGAGTACATGGCGGGCACCGTTGCCAGGGTCTTCGAGGTCCGCCTTCCCGTGTCCAAGTACCTTGTCCAAGCGTACAGGGCGGCGATCGATACGAGCAGGCAGCTCCCGCCAGACTTCATTCTCGCGGTGTATGAGTCCAGCGAACTTCCACCAGGAGCACTGCTATAGGCTGCGTTGACAGCCCACATAGTTGAAACCTCACCGAGTCGTTCCAGCGAGAGGCTCTGTTAACCGCAGCGAGTCGGAAGTCGCGACTCGAATGTTTGGCAAAAGGCATAAGGGCATGAGACCCACATGAAGATCCAATCCGTTCGTATCAAGAACTTCCGCACTTTGAAGGATGTGACGATCCCCTTCGACTCCGTCACGACGTTCATTGGGCCGAACGGCGCAGGCAAGTCAACAGTGCTTCGTGCCATTGATTGGTACTTCAACGGAAAGCCCGGCTCCCTGACGGAGAAGGACTGCTCCTTCGGTGCGACTGACGAAAGCATCGAAGTTCAAATCACATTCACTGACATCACCGACAGGGATCGTGAAGAACTCGGCAAGTACGCCCCTACAGGGGTCACAACCTTCACCGCATGGAAGCGTCGCAGCCCAGACGGGACCGAGAGCTTATCTGCGAACTCGAAGAGCTACACGCCGTTCAACGCGATCCGAGGAAAGGGATCCGCTGCCGACAAGAAGTCCGCTTACAACGAGCTACGAACCTCGGACCCATCGCTTGGCCTCCCGGCCTGGACCAGTGTCGACGCTGCCAACCAAGCGATGACGACCTGGGAGGCTGGTCACACCAACCAACTCGTTGAAGCGCCAGAGCTTCTACAGACGAACTTCTTCGGCTTTAACAGCGGCGGAAAGATGAGTGGCCTTTTTGACTTCGTCTTGGTCACAGCCGACCTGCGGGCGAGCGAGGAATCGCTCGACGGGAAGTCAAGCATCATCGGTCGAATCCTTGAACGTTCAGTTGATCGCGCAGCCGCTGATGAGGCGATCGCACAAATCGTCGAGGAATCGCGCGCAAAGCAGCAAAAAGTCTACGAAGAGAAGTTCAAGGCGCAGCTCGAGTCCATGACGACACAGCTCAATGAGGTGGTCACGTCCTACTCACCTGGCCGGGCCATCACAGTTGCCCCTGCTGAGGTGCAACTAAAGGCACCTCGAACCACATTCGATGTGGCAGTTCTCGATGGCACAACCGAGACCGCCGTGGAGCGACAGGGGCACGGATTTCAGCGAACGCTTCTAATCTCCGCGCTCCAACTTCTAGCACAATCAGGTTCGGCGTCGGCTGAGGGTGTCATCTGCCTGGCAATTGAGGAACCCGAGCTTTATCAACACCCGATTCAGGCCCAGACCTTTGCAAAAGTACTTAGGTCACTTGCAGAGGACGCTAGCAAGCGTATCCAGGTTACCTACGCGACTCATAGCCCCTACTTCCTTGAGGCTCGACATTTCGATCAAGTCAGGCGACTGACGAGATCAGTCGACGAGACCCCTGTGGTCACTGTCCACTTCGCTACTGTTGCCGACGTCAAGACCAAGCTAAATGGGGTAATGAACGCGGATGCTGTCGTTCGCGGGCTGGATGGCATAGTTGCAAACCAGCTTGCCGTGGCGCTTTTCTCGCATCGCGCCTTCATCGTGGAAGGCGTAACAGAATCGTCCGTTTTCTACGGCATTGGCGACAAGACAGCTGTGGGTTCGCTTGAGGCTGCCGGCGTATCGATAGTTCCCGCAGGAGGCAAGACTTTGATCCTTCTGGCCCACGCGATCCTGACGTCGATGGGCATCCCGGCCTTCGCGCTCTTCGATGCGGATTGCGGCTTTGAAATGCGCGCGAGGGCCAATGGAAAGTCTCAAGACAAGATTGATAATGAGCGCAGGGGTCACGTTGCTGCGAATCGTGCTGCACTGAGATACTTTGGTCGAACCGAAGAGGATTTTCCATCCACCATTGTTGCTCAGGAGGTCGCTATTTTTGAGGACCACCTCGAATCGTTCCTGTCGGCCCAGTGGAGTGAATGGATAACTGCTTGTGACAACGTTGAAGTCTCGGCAGGCATCACTCTCGCAAAGAATCAAACTGCATACCGATCAGCCACACTCAAGGCCGAAGGCACTGTGCCCGCGATGCTCCTGCAGATACTGGCGAAGGCAGAGGGCAAGTAGCCGCGCGAGGAACGGCATAGCTGCTTACATATTCCTCTTGGCGGCAACTATGGGTCCCGGCTGTGGACCAAAGCTGATAAACACCGCCAACTTGGCCAGCCGTAATCGAAACGCAAACTTGGCCTGATCAGCGTACGCACGCTTCTGTCTGCACTTCGAGTTGAACGAGCCTGGGGTCACCAATCCATGTTTGCTGAACGATCGACCTGATCGCCCCAATGTCGGAGGAAATCCCTCATTTCACTGATTGACTGCATGGCGATGGCATAAGTTGCTGCCATCGTGAGTACGGTGTCGTAGCGCTCTTCTAGTAGGAACACGCGCGCCGGTGCGCGCGCTCCAGCGAACATGAACGCCTCGAATTCGTCCAACACACCGAACACTCGTCGGGCATCGAAAGCTAGTCCATGTCCGATTCGAAAGTGCCGAGGACCGGTCCGGTGGGGCAGCAACACAGGAACTGCTCCAGCGCTGGAGTGGAACGACAGAGCTTCGCCCTGTTTTCCGAACGCGCCATGGGCGACGTGATTGCGCAGGTCTTGGCGTACGGCCAGGATGCGATTGAGCAAGGCAGGTGCACCCGCGTCGGAGAGATCCAAGACCGCCTTGAACTTCCCGGTCCAGTCGCCAGCGGCCAAGGTCGCGACCTGAGATGCCGTGGTCACTCGCCCTTGCAAGATAGCCAAATGAATCAGCGCGTGTTCTGTCCAGGAAAAGAACGCTTCCACCGCCGACAAGGCGAGCCAATCGCCCTCTGGCTCGAACCGGGTTCCCAGCAAGTGCAGTTTCGGCCAGTCCGAGAGGCTTGTAATTTGTGCCGCTGCGGCACGGCTCTCGGCTTGGCGTCGTTCGGCTGCGTCGAATTGCGCTTGCGCGGAGTCGCGAAGGAATTTGTACCGCTGGTGGAGAGGCTGGCTGTGATTGGCAACGTTGACGGCCGACTGCGCCACCTGCTGGTCGGCCAGCCAATCGAAAAAGGGCTGGGCCTCCTTCGTCGCCTTTTCGATGCGGTTGACGATCTCGTTCGCCTCCGCCGCGTGCGCGTCAGGGTCGGGAATGAACAGACCGAGTCCCATTTTGCGATGCTCGATGGTATACAGCGTCCCGCGGTAATCTAGCGGGATCGTCCAGGCAACCTTTTCCTCGGGGCCTTCGTGCGGGAACCCGAGCAGTTCTACCAACAAGAAGTACACCAGGTAGTACTCTGGCAACCGTCGTCCGGCGTCGGTTCGCTTCGCATCCACCCAAAAATTTGACACAGCACGCGTGTCGTGCTGCACGGATCGAACATCGCGCAAGGCGCGGAGCGCCTTCGCACGAATGACTTCCATTTCCGGCGGCAGCGGACGGGCGGCGGTCACCGAGACCGCCTCTGGGCGACGATGGAGTGGAGCCATAGTCCTTAGCCTCTCGCAGGATCGGGCGTACCCAAGCAGGTCACGCGCCAAGGGAATTCCTCGCGGCAGGCCTCAGCAATATCCCGACCTAGAATCTGGACGTAAGCCTCGACCTGCCAGTCTTGATCGTTGTGGAAGGCATCGTGAAGGCGCGCCTCCCATCCCTCGTTCGGCAGCACAATTACGGCGTTGTTCGGAGTCAGCGGCAACGCGTCGGTCCTCAATCGCCACTCGCGCTCCCAGGTGAAGTCCACTGATGGATCGGCGTCTGGTTCGTAGCGCATGTGCCGCCACTGCATTATTTCCGGCAACTGCGCGTACTCTTGCTCCGACTGATATATCACCGGTCGCCCACCGCGAGCGAAGAGCCAACGCTTATCCACCAGCACGCCGAATGGCGTATACCGCGAATATGCATCGGCGTTGACTGGCCCCTGTGGCACCACCGGCAGCGGTGCTTCACTGAAGCACACGCAAACATGGCCGTCGCGATTGATACGCCCGCTACCGAGAAGTCGCCGTTCGCTAATGATTGCGCACAGGGTGGCGAAGGCGCCCTCCCACGTCGGGCCCGACATGAAATGAACCAGGTGATCAGACATGTCCGGTCGAGGCATACATCCGTTCTCGCTATACGAGGATTTCAGACCATCTCGAGAAGTTAAGGCGACCCAGATGGTCCAGGAAGTAATCCTCTAGATCAGCTTTTCGGTGGGGCGAAGAGGATAGAGATTGGAGATCTGCCGACAGAACGAGTGATAGCGCAGATTATTACCCTGATCGAGATTCAACTTCGAAACTAGGGCGAAATAGAACCATAGCAAAGCTACACCTACCTGATCGTCGGCGCCGCCTGGCTCGCATACATGCAAGGAGTTGACGTTTTGATACTGCGTGAAGCCGATGATCGGATCATCGTCTTCAAAGAAGTCCAGATTGCCAGCGACGATTTCGCCTCTGTCTAGCAGCAAAATGTAGTCGACATAGGGGCGCCCCTTCGCCTGCAGAATGCCTGCTAGCTTGCTTCGCTGAGCATTGTCGCAATCACCGCAGACCACAAATGTCATGGGCCTTTCTTGGGTGGGTCCACCGAGCATTACGCCAGCCTGACCCATCTCCTGTTGCATCTCGTGCCATGCCTTAATGGAATTTTGGGCTTGCTGGATAGCTCCCGCCAAGTCATTCGCTGAGTTCTTAACTTGGCCGAGAATCGAAGCACTCGTACAAGGGACATAGTGCTGTTCCTGAGGAGCAGGGTCCAACCGGAAGGCCTCCCTGTCTTCGTACACCAAGACGTCGACCTCTCCACTACAAGTTGAGTTGGGTCCATAGAAGTAACCGCTAGCAACCTTACTAGTTGACGGCAGGCTATCTGCAAGAAGGCTTCGAAACTGCTCTTCGAACGGAGCGCCGCTCGCCTTTATGTTGTTTGCCTTGTGAGCTGCGCGACCCTCTTCAACTGCGATAAGCATTTGCCTGGCCTTTCGGCCGAACTGACGCGGCAAATCCAACTCCCCCATATTCGTCTCCTGTAAGGATCGGGCATGTCTGCTGTGGGTCGCAGGTTGTTGCCCGGGCAAAGCCTCAGGCGAATCTTGCCTCTTGCTCCTCCAGCTCCCCCTCATAGCGCATCAGAAGCTCTTGAAGCACGTAGGCAGAGCCGGCGGCATTCATGTACCGACCTGTGATTGGGAAGCCTCTGAAAAGATGCAACGGGTTGGCGACCATTACTCCCTTGACAATAGAACCTGCAAACGCATGCGTCTCCTGCGCAATGAATAGCGCCAGTTGCGCCGTGACGTAGGTGAGTGCACCAAGGGGCAAAAAGTGCACTTCCTCTTTCTCTGTCAGTGATGGCGCAAACGCACTCATGAGCGAGGACTGGCGTCCACCATGAGTACTCTCGGAGAACATCTTCTTTGCGTCGCGGTGCCTGTCGACGAATGCCCTGGACCGCTCATCCTCGATGCCACAGGCCAGAAGATACTGATGCACCTTGTCGTACACCTTCCCGTACCCAATGTGCTTGTTCCAGAATTCGTTTGTGTCGTGCGTACTAGAAAAGGCACCGCAGGTCTCCGCACTCAGCGCAAGCGCCATGGCGATCTCGATGTCCTCGATAAACGTGCGCGCCAGGACTCGCGCGGTCACATCCTGCCCGATGGTCAGCAAATCGCGTATCGAGATAACGTCGCGTTTGAGCTTCGAGACAGTGACTGCGAAACTTGTGAGGTTGCTGCTAAGCGGAAATTCGTACAGATAGCGCTCGAACTGCACGAAAAACTGAATACTCTCATCCAACAGGACAAACCAAGGCTGCAGGTGCGCATCAATCCGCTTGGCTAGGCGCTCGCGCGTCACCTGAAGGTCCGCAGCGACATCGATGCGCCCGCAGTCGGCCGGCATGATGGCTGCAAGCTGCAATCTGTTCGCCTGCTCGACCAGCCCCTGCACAACCGATTCTTCGATTCTCATCGCGAAGAGCCATTTCCGGCTCGCCGGATAGGGACGACCTTCCTCGCATCTTCGCGCAGTTGATCAAGGTAGTCGGCCCACGCCTGCATCATCTTCTTGCGCTCCGCCAAATGTGCAGTTCGATTGTAGGCGCGGCCCAGGGGGTCTCGCACCGCATGGGCCAGCTGATGCTCGATGAAGTCCGGCCGAAAGCCCAGCACTTCATCCAGGACGGTCCGCGCCATAGCCCGAAACCCGTGCCCGGTGATGGTGTCGCCATTGAAGCCAAGGTAGCGCAACGCGGCGTTGATGGTGTTTTCGCTCATGGGCCGCTTTCCACTCCGGACCCCAGGGAAGACAAATTCGCTCCGCCTCGTGAGCGGGCGCAGATCCTCCAGGATTTCTACGACTTGGGATGACAGCGGCACGATGTGCGGCGCCCCGGTCTTGCTGGCGGTGAAGCGCCACTCCGCCGCATTTAGATCAATGTCAGCCCAGAGTGCCTTCCGCAATTCACCTGGCCGCACGAACAGCATGGGCGCCAGCTTCAAAGCCGCCACGGTCACCGGCGACCCTTGGTAGGAGTACATGGCCCGGAGCAGGTCACCGATCTTCGCGGGGTCGGTCACGCTGGCAAAGTGCTTTACCTGCGGCTGCTCAAGTGCCCCCGCGAGATCGTTGGCTGGATTGCTCTCCGCCCGACCCGTTGCGATGGCATACCGAAAGACACGCCCGGCGAACGATCGAGCCCGATGGGCCGTTTCGACCACGCCCCGCCGCTCCAGCTTCCGCAGCGACGCCAGCAACAACGGCGCGGTCACGTCGGTGATCGGCATTCCGCTGATTACGGCCATATCCTTCTCAATCAGCCGGCGCTCGCGCTTCACCGACCCGGGGCTTAGCCCTTCCTTCGCACGCTTGACCAGGAGCTCGTCGGCAATGGCTCCGAACGTCGTCGCTGCCTGTTCGATCCTCGCCGCCCGCTCGATCCTGGCGGCGTTCGCGGGATTTCCGCCACCCTTTACCAAGGCACGCAGGCGGTCGCGCTCGGCGCGCGCCTCCGCCAGCCCCATAGCGGGGTACTCCGCCATCGTGATGATGCTCGGCTTGCCGGCGTAGCGGTATCGGTACCGCCAGGCCTTGGCGCCACTGGGGCGCACCTCGATGCACAAGCCATTGGTGTCGGCGACGCGATAAGCAGTTGCGCGCGGCTTGAGCGTCCGGATCTTGGTGTCAGTGAGCATGTGAGTCAGCCATTTGTGAGTCAGCGACCCCAGCGCAGACCCTCTGACTCACAGCCTGACTCACTTTTTTGCCGGATTCAACTGGACAACGACGGACATTCACACAAAAAAACCCCGCTATTTGCGGGGTTCTGTGCCGATACCTGGACCAATCTGGACAATACTGGACGCCTATGTGGTGGGCCCACCAGGATTCGAACCTGGAACCAAGGGATTATGAGTCCCCTGCTCTAACCGTTGAGCTATAGGCCCGCGCCCGTGAATTCTACGGGAGCGGGCGCTGGCGCATAAGCCGGCTCAGGGGCTGGACATCGAGTACGGCCGCTGCTTCGGATCCGTCGCCCAGGTCTTGTCCGGCTGGGCCTGCATGACGAAGCGCAGTTCGCCGCCGGCGAGGATTTCCTCGTGGGTGAGGTAGGCCCGCTGCAGCGGCTGGCCGTTGAGGCTCGCGCGGCCGATGTAGAGGTGGGCGTCGTCCAGGCCTTCGGCGATCACGGTGAAGCGCTTGCCGTTGGGCAGGTTGAGCGCGGCGCGCGGCAGGAACGGCCGGCCGATCACGTACTGGTTGCTGCCGGGGGCGACGGGGTAGAAGCCCAGCGCGGTGAACACGTACCAGGCCGACATCTGGCCCAGGTCGTCGTTGCCGGACAGGCCGTCGGGGCGCGGGGCGTACTGGCTGGACATGATGCCGCCCAGGCGCGCCTGGGTGCGCCAGGGCTGGCCGGCGTAGGCGTAGAGGTAGGCCACGTGGTGGCTGGGTTCGTTGCCGTGGGCGTACCAGCCGATCAGGCCGGTGATGTCTTCCATGTGCTCGAAGATCTTGGGATCGACCTTGGCGTCGAAGACCTGGTCGAGCTTGGCGATGAGCTTGTCCTCGCCGCCGTGGGCGCGGGCCAGGCCGGCCACGTCCTGCGGCACGTACCAGGAGTACTGCCAGGCGTTGCCTTCGGTGTAGTCGGTGCCGTAGCCGCTGGCGGTGGGATCGAAGGGTTCGCGGAAGGCGCCGTCGCGCTTGCGCGCGCGCATGAAGCCGGTGGAAGGGTCGAAGGCGTGCTTCCAGTTGCCGGCGCGCTTTTCGAACCGCGCGGCCACGTCCTTGCGGCCCATGGCCTGGGCCATGCGCGCGATGGTCCAGTCATCAAAGGCGTACTCCAGGGTCTTGGACGCGGCCTCGCCTTCCTCGTCGATGGGCACGTAGCCCAGCTCCATGTACTGGGCGATGCCGTCGTAGGGGCCGTAGCTGGCGCTGGCGACCATGGCGTCCAGGGCTTCGTCGGCGTCGAAGCCGCGGATGCCCTTGAGGTAGGCGTCGGCGATCACCGGCACCGAGTGGTAGCCGATCATGCACCAGGTTTCCTGGCCGTGGAACGACCACACCGGCAGCACGCCGTAGGGGCTGTGCCGGCGCGAGGCCAGCAGCGAATTGACGAAGTCGCTGTTGCGCTGCTCGGGTTGGACCAAAGTCAGCAGAGGGTGCAGCGCGCGGTAGGTGTCCCACAACGAGAAAGTGGAGTGGTAGCGGAAGCCCTTGGCTTCGTGCACCGCATTGTCGGGGCCGCGGTAACGGCCGTCGCTGTCCATGAACAGGCTGGGGCCCATCAGCGTGTGATAGAGCGCGGTGTAGAAGCTCTTGCGCTGCGCTTCGGGCGCGTCCACGTCGATCGCCGACAGCGCCTGGCTCCAGCTTTCGCGCGCCTGCGCGCGCACGCCGTCGAAATCCCAGCCGGGCACTTCGGCATCGAGGTTGGCGATGGCGTTGTCTTCGCTGACCGGCGAGATCGCGACCTTGACCACCAGCTGCGCGCCTTCGGCCTCGGCGAAATCGAACGCGCCCACCAGCTGCCGGCCCTCGATCTGCGCGCGCAGCTGCGGCGCCTTCTCCGCCGGCGGCGGGAAGCCCTTGTAGATCACGTCCTGTTCGGTGTCGTGGAACTGGTGGCCGCTGACGTTGCGCGAGAAGCGCATGGCGAAATACAGCTGCCGGCCCGGCGCCCAGCCGCGGGTTTCGCGGAAACCGGTGACGGTACCGTCGGGCCGCAACCGCAGCCGCGACCACAGCACCTTGCCCGGGTAGTCGTACATGCTGGTGCGCAAATCGATCAGCACGTGCGCGGGCTTGCCCTTGGGGAAGCGGTAGCGGTGCACGCCCACGCGCGCGCTGGCGGTGAGCTCGGCGCGCACGCCGTAGTCGTCCAGGGTCACGGCGTAGTAACCGGGCTGGGCGATTTCGTCGTCGTGGCGGAAGCGCGAGCGGTAGCCGCTGCCGGGCTTGCCGTCGTCGCCGCGCTCCAGGCGCACCTGGCCGGCGATGGGCATCAGCAGCACGTCGCCCAGGTCGGAATGGCCGGTGCCGGAAAAGTGGGTGTGGGAGAAACCGACGATGCTGGTGTCGTCGTAGCGGTAGCCTGCGGCCCAGCCGTAGGCCTCCTTGCGCGGCTTGATCTGGGTGTCGGGGCTGAGCTGGATCATGCCGAAAGGCACGACCGCGCCGGGGAAAGTATGACCCTCACCGCCGGTGCCGATGAAGGGGTCGACCGAGGCGTAGGCGCGTTCGCCGGCCGGAGAGGCCGCGGCGGCGAGCCCGCTCATGGCCCAGGCCAGCAGCAGCGACCAGCGCAGGCGCCGCCTCGGCGCGGCGGGCGGGAGGACGGCGGGACCAGGCATGGGCGGCTCCAGGGTCGGCGGATCATGGGCGGGATCCGTTAGGATGGCGGTCGATTTAGATCGTTCTAAACCATCTACGCTAACACGCTGCCGCAGCTGCCGGCACGCTGCAACGCGGAATGCGCGAGGCCGCGACCGCCGCCGCAGTTTTGCCCCGCCGATGCGCGCGACCCTGACTTTCCGGCCTTCCCGGGCCGCTAAGGTGGCGCAGAAGATGTGCCACGCCGCCCAGGCAGCACCAGGAGTTGCACCCGATGAAGGAAGCCGCATGACCCCGCCCGACTCCGCCGGCGACGCACTCCCCGATTTCCGCGACCCGGCCTTCCTGCGCGCGCACATCGCCGACACGATGGCCTTCTACCACCCGCGCTGCATCGACCCGGCCGGCGGCTACTTCCACTACTTCAAGGACGACGGCCAGGTCTACGACGCCGCCCACCGCCACCTGGTCAGCAGCACCCGCTTCGTCTTCAACTACGCCATGGCCGCGCGCGAGTTCGAGCGCGACGACTACCGCGACGCCGCGCGCCACGGCCTGCGCTACCTGCGCCAGACCCACCGCGACCCGGTCGGCGGCGGCTACGCCTGGACCGTACGCGACGGGCTGCCCGAAGACCGCACCCAGCACGCCTACGGCGCCGCCTTCGTGATGCTGGCCTACGCCACCGCGCTCAAGGCCGGCATCGACGAGGCCGGGCCGTGGCTGGACGAGATCTGGCAGCTGCTGGAAACCCGCTACTGGGACGAAGACGCCGGGCTGTACCGCGACGAAGCCGACGCGCGCTGGACCTTCAGCGATTACCGTGGCCAGAACGCGAACATGCACCTGTGCGAGGCACTGATCGCCGCCTACGAAGCCAGCGGCGCGCCGCGCTACTACTACCGCGCGCGCACCGTCGCCAGCCAGATCACCCGCCGCCAGGCCGCTCGCGCCGGCGGCCTGGTCTGGGAACACTACGACCGCGACTGGAACCCGGACTGGGACTACCACCGCGACGATCCCAAGCACCTGTTCCGCCCCTGGGGCTTCCAGCCCGGCCACCAGACCGAATGGACCAAGCTGCTGCTGATCCTGGACGGCCACGCCCGCCGCCGCGGCGCGCCGGCCGACTGGATGCTGCCGACCGCGCGCCATCTGTTCGATACCGCCCTCGCGCGCGCCTGGGACGAGGAGCACGGCGGCCTGTACTACGGCTTCGCGCCCGACGGCTCCATCTGCGACGACGACAAATATTTCTGGGTGCAGGCCGAATCCCTGGCCGCCGCCGCGCGCCTGGCGCAGCGCACCGGCGAACAGCGCTATTGGGATTGGTACCAGCGCCTGTGGGCCTACAGTTGGCGCCACTTCGTCGATCACGAGCACGGCGCCTGGTACCGCATACTGGACCGCCGCAACGGCAAGTACAGCGACGAGAAGAGCCCGGCCGGCAAGACCGACTACCACACCATGGGCGCGTGCTACGACGCGCTGGAACTGTTGCGCGCGCGTTGAGCGCGCGCACCCTTCACTCCGCGGGCAGCCAGGACGCGGGCAGCACGAACATCACCGCCACCAGCGCCGCAAGCACGCCCACGGCCACCAGAACGGACCAGCCGAATGCGCGCCAGCTGGAATGCATCTGGCCGCCTCGCGCCTGGTGCGCGCGGATCGCATCGCCTTGCAGCCAACGAGCGACCGCCAGCGTAACCAGCAGCTGAGGCACGATGAACGCCGCGTTGGGCACCGACTCCGGCACGACCAGCGCCAAAGCCAGCACCGCGACCGACGCGAGCAAGAACAGCACCAACGTGGGCGGCGCCTTGCCGGGCTGACCCAGCGCGCGGTAGTTCGCAGCGATCAGCAGGCCGCCCGCGATCGGGCTGCCGACGAAGGTGGCCAGGCCGATGCCGCCCAGGGCGTACAGGCGCGCGCCGGGCACCGGCGCCGCCTCCTCGCCCACCGCCGTCTCCGGCGGCTGGTATGGATTGGTCTCTTGCATCCGCACCCGCTCCCCCGACCCCGTTCTACCTTGCCGCGTCCGTTCGTCGGCCGCAAGCCGACACTTTCACCCCTGACAACACGTTGGCAGCAGCCCTGTCCTACCCTGGCGTTCCCAACCAGGAGCTACGCCATGAATACCGAACAAGTCGCGCAACGCCTGGTCGAGCTGTGCCGCAAGGGCGAGTTCGACCAGGCCCAGAACGAGTTGTACGCCGACGATGCCGCCAGCATCGAGCCCAAGGGCGCGGCCGAAGGCATGGGCGATGCCTACGGCATGGACGCGATCCGCGAGAAGGGCCGCAAGTTCGCCGAGAGCATCGAGGCCTACCACGGCTTCAGCGTCAGCGAGCCGCTGATCGCCGAGAACTGGTTCAGCGTGACCATGGGCATGGACGTGACCATGAAGGGCATGGGCCGCATCGACATGAACGAGATCTGCGTGTACCGGGTCAAGGACGGCAAGATCGTGCACGAGCAGTTCTTCTACGACGCGGGTTGAGCGCGATCGCGGGCTTCGCAGTCCTGGGGTAGGAGCGGGCGTAAGCCGCGATCCGCGTTGGCGGCTGGGGTGGCGTGGTCGCGGCTTACGCCGCTCCTACCCCGAAGCGGAGCGCGCGACCCCTAAAGAAAAAGCCCCGCATTCGCGGGGCTTTTTCACGACGCTGCTGGAGGGGCAGACCTCAATCGATATCGAGGAAGCTGCGCAGCTGTTCCGAGCGGCTCGGGTGGCGCAGCTTGCGCAGCGCCTTGGCTTCGATCTGGCGGATGCGCTCGCGGGTCACGTCGAACTGCTTGCCGACCTCTTCCAGGGTGTGGTCGGTGTTCATGTCGATGCCGAAGCGCATGCGCAGCACCTTGGCCTCCCTCGGGGTCAGGCCGGCGAGCACGTCGCGGACCGTCTCGGAGAGGTTGATGTTGGTGGTCGCTTCCACCGGGGACTCCACGTTGGTGTCCTCGATGAAGTCGCCCAGATGCGAGTCCTCGTCGTCGCCGATCGGGGTCTCCATCGAAATGGGCTCCTTGGCGATCTTCATGACCTTCCGGATCTTGTCCTCCGGCATGTCCATTTCTTTCGCCAGCTCTTCCGGAGTCGCTTCGCGGCCGTACTGCTGCAGCATCTGGCGGCTGATGCGGTTGAGCTTGTTGATCGTTTCGATCATGTGCACCGGAATACGGATGGTGCGGGCCTGATCGGCGATCGAACGGGTGATGGCCTGACGGATCCACCACGTGGCGTAGGTCGAGAACTTGAAGCCGCGGCGGAACTCGAACTTGTCCACGGCCTTCATCAGGCCGATGTTGCCTTCCTGGATCAGGTCCAGGAACTGCAGGCCGCGGTTGGTGTACTTCTTGGCGATGGAGATCACCAGGCGCAGGTTGGCCTCGACCATCTCCTTCTTGGCCTTGCGCGCCTTGGCTTCGCCATAGGCCATCGCGCGGCTGATTTCCTTGATGTCGGCCAGGGTCAGGCTGGAGGCCTGCTCGATGGCGATCGTGGCTTCCTGCTCGGCGATGATCTGGTCCTTGACGTCGCGCAGGCCCGAAGACCACTTCTGCTTGCGCTTGAGCAGCTCGTCCACCCATTCCAGATTGGTCTGGTTGCCTTCCCAGGCGCGGATGAAGTCCTTGCGCGGCATCTTGGCCACACGCGTGGACAGGTCCAGGATCTTGCGCTCGTGGTCCTTGATCGAACCCACCACTTCGCGCAGGTTGCGCGACAGGGTGTCGGTCAGGGCCAGCGGCAGCTTCAGGGTGACGAAGACCGCGGCCATGTCCTCGCGGGCCTTGATCGTGGTCTTGTGGGTCGGACCGTGCTTGGCGTGCGCCTTCTGGAACTTGCCGAAGTCGGCGGCCATGGCCTCCATGCGGCTGGCCACTTCCACCGGGTCCGGACCGCTCACGGTCTCTTCGGCGTCGTCGCCGCCGCTCTCTTCTTCCTCGTCCTCGTCGCCCTCCTCGACTTCGGCCGCGACCACCGGCGGCGCCGGCGGCTCGGGTTCTTCGTCGAGGTGGTCGTTGAAGCCGACCACGATCTCGGCCAGGCGCTTCTTGCCGGCCTTGTGCTGCTCGTAGTCTTCCAGGATGGTCTGGATGGTGGCCGGGAACGACGCCAGCGAGGCCTGGACCTGGTTCAGGCCCTCCTCGATGCGCTTGGCGATGGCGATTTCGCCTTCGCGGGTCAGCAGTTCCACCGTGCCCATCTCGCGCATGTACATGCGCACGGGGTCGGTGGTGCGGCCGCCCTCGCCGTCCAGCGCGGTCAGCGCCGCGGCGGCTTCTTCGGCGGCGGTGTCGTCGACTTCGCGGTTACCGGTGTTGCCGTCGGCAAGCAGCAGGGTTTCGGCATCGGGCGCGACTTCGTGCACCTCGATGCCCATGCCGTTGATCATGCCGATGATGTCTTCGATCTGTTCGGCGTCGACCAGATCGTCGGGCAGGTGATCGTTGACCTCGGCATAGGTCAGGTAGCCCTGCTCCAAGCCCTTGGAGATCAGGAGCTTGATATCGGACGGAGGGGGCTGACGTTCGTTGGCCATGGGCTGCGCCACCGCGCTTAAGGGTAGGGAACGTTCCAGTATAGCAGCTTGCACCGGCCGGGGCCGGATTGGAAACAGCTGGATCAGGACCGCAGGAGGAAGGTGACCGGGCCGTCGTTGACCAGGCTGATCACCATATGGGCACCGAAGCGGCCGGTTTCCACCCCCCCGGCGTGACGGGCCCGGCAGGCCTGGAGCAGTTGGTTGAATACCGGTTCAGCCAGCTCCGGGGCCGCGGCGGTGCTGAAGCCCGGGCGCATGCCGCTGCGGGTGTCGGCCGCCAGGGTGAACTGGCTGACCAGGAGCAGGCCGCCGCCGGTGTCGGCTAGACCACGGTTCATGCGCCCGGCCTCGTCGGCGAACACCCGGTAGCCGAGCAGGCGCTCGGCCATGCGCGCCACCTGGGCCTCGCCGTCGCCGGGCTCCACCCCGACCAGGGCCAGCAGGCCGGGGCCGATGGCGCCGACGGTCTGGCCGTCCACGGTCACGGCGGCTTGGGTCACGCGCTGGATCAGGCTGAGCACGGGGCGAAGGCTCGCGACGGCGGGCCGCACAGTGTCGCCCGCGGCCGCGCTGCGGCCAAGCCGCGCACCGGGACGCGCACCGGTGCCGGCTAGACTGACGCGATGACCCGATTCGTCGCCCGCCTGCTGTACCTGCTCGCCAGCGCCTTCGCCCGCCTGCCCTGGTCCTGGCTGCTGCGCCTGGGCGACGCCGTGGCCGCGGCCTGGCGCTGGCGCGGCGCGCGCGAGGCCCGGGTGGCGGCGATCAACCTGGAACTGGCCTACCCGGAGCTGCTGCCGGCCCAGCGCCAGCAATGGCAGCGCGCGGTGCTGCGCACCACCGGCCGCCAGATCCTGGAAACCCTGCGCCTGTGGACGCGGCCGCATGCACACAATTTGCGCCTGCTGCGCGAGACCCACGGCACGCAGCTGTTCGACGCGGCCCTGGCCTCGGGGCGCGGGCTGATCGTGGCCGCGCCGCACTACGGCAACTGGGAGCTGCTGAACCAATGGCTGGCCTCGCGCACGCCGCTGGCGATCCTGTACCGGCCGCCGGAGTCGCGCATCGGCGAGGCCTTCCTGAACATCGTCCGCGCCGACATCGGCGACCGCGTCACCCAGGTCCGCGCCGAGGGTTCGGCGGTGCGGCAGCTGTGGAAGCTGCTCAACGCCGGCGGCGTGGTCGGCATCCTGCCCGACCAGCAGCCCAAGGCCGGCGACGGCGAGTTCGCGCCGTTCTTCGGCGTGCCCGCGCTGACCATGACCCTGCTCAGCCGCCTGGCCGGCCGCACCGGCGCGACGGTGCTGTTCGCCTATTGCGAGCGCATCGACACCCGCGACGGCGCGCCGGGCTTCGCCCTGCGCATCGAGCCGGCGCCGCCCGAGATCGGCGACGACAACCTGGCCACTGCCACCGCCGCGCTCAACGCCGCGGTCGAGCGCATCGCGCGGCGTGATCCGGCGCAATACCAGTGGACCTACAAACGCTATACGCTGCGTCCGCCGGGTTCGGGCGAAGAGAATCCGTATTGGAACCGCTGACGAACCGCTAAGGGGACCGGGAATGCGTGGTTGGATGTTGTGTTTGGCGTTGCTGGCCGCTCCGGCGGCCGCCGACGAGCTGACCGAAATGAATGCCGTCAGCCAGACCTGGGACCGTTACACCCGACTCAGCAGCCGCGACGATCCGGCCACCGCCGACCTGCTGTCCGCCGCCGCGCTGCGGCGCATGGCCTTCCTGCGCGACGCCGCGCTGTACGCCTCGCCCGAGCAGGTGCGGCGCATTCCGATGTCCGAGCGCTCGCTGGTGATGGCGCTGCGCGCGTCGCTGAGCGACGACAAGCTGCTGGCGATGGACGGCGCCGGCATGGCCCGGCACCTGTTCGCGCAGGGTTTGTACGGATTGTCCGAGCCGGAAGACGGCGAACCGCTGCCGCGGCTGAGCCACGTGACCCTGATCGACGCCGAACGTGCGATCGGCGAGATGGCGCCGCCCAACGGCCAGCAGTTCCAGTACGGCCCGGAGTTCAAGCGCGAGGGCGGACGGTGGAAGGTCAGCCCCGAGAGCATCGCCGCCGACGAATCCAGCGCGATCGAGCAGCAGATGCGCAGCAGCGGCATGGGCGAGGACGTGGTGCTGCCGTCCATGGTCCGCCTGCTGCTGGGCGAAAACGCGCCGGAACTGCCGCTGGCCACGCTGGAGCGCCCGCTGCGCGACGACGCCGCGGCGCGCACGCGCCTCAACGAAGAATGGCCCGACTATGAGGACCCGATCCGGGTGCGCCTGCTGGCCACCCAGCGCAAGGCCGAGGACGGCGATCCGCTGGCGGCGATGGGCCTGGGCGCGCTGCTGTACACCGGCCAGCTGCCGGCGCTGATGCCGCAGGACAAGGCACGCGGGATCAAGCTGCTGGAGCAGTCCAGCGACGCGGGCAATGCGCAGGGCGCCTGGATGGCGTACCTGGCGCTGGGCGAAACCGAACAGCCGGCCAAGGGCCAGGTGGCCAAGCCCGAACTGCTGGAACGCATGGCGCGCCATGCGCGCCGCGCCGCCGAGGGCGGCGTGGCCGAGGCCATGATCAGCACCGCCAGCTTCACCTTCGACGGCGTGGGCGGTCCGCGCGATTGCAAGCTGGCCGAGGAATGGGCCGCGCGCGGCGAGGATGCGGGCGCCAAGAACGCGCGCAACGAGCGCGTCTGGTACCTGGCCGTCTGTCCGATCCCGGCTCAGCGCGATCCCAAGCGCGCGCTGGAACTGGCCGCCTACATGATCGCCCGCGCCGACACCCTGGAGTTCAGCGAGCTCGACACCATCGCCGCGGCGCTGGCCGCCAACGCGCGTTATAGCGAAGCCGGCACCTACCAGCAGCGCGCGATCGACAAGTTCGACGGCGACCGCAACGGCGACACCCTGCGCCGGATGAAGGGCCGCCTGGCCGACTACCGCAGCGGCAAGGACTGGGTGCAGAGCTACAAGGCCGCGGAGTTGCCGGTCGAATGAGCGCGACGCTGCCCGAAGAACCGAAGGCGACGCCCACAGGCGCCGAGGCCGAAGGCTGGCAGTCGCTGCCGGCGCGCGCCTGGCCCTTGTTCCTGCTGGGCGTGTCGATCTCGATGGCGGTGCTGCTGGGGATGGTCGGCGTGATCGTCGGCACCCTGGGCCTGGGCGTGGCCGCGGGCATCGCCGGCGGCGGCGTGGGCGCACTGCTGGGCGGCGCGATCGGCATCTGGATCGGCACCAAGCAGTTCCACCACACCCATTGGCGCCTGGACGCGGACGGCCTGGCGGTGCGCCGCGGCCGGCTGTGGCAGCGCGAAACGCGCGTGCCGGTCTCGCGCGTGCAGCACCTGGACCTCAAGCACGGCCCCTGGCAGCGCCGGCGCCGCCTGGCCACCCTGGTGGTGCACACCGCCGGCACCCGCCACAGCGAGGTGCAGGTGCCGCACCTGGACGCGGACGACGCGCAGCGCCTGCGCGACCGCCTGGGCCGGCAGATCGACCACGATGACGACGCCTGAAGCCGGCGCCGACGGCGCGGGTGCGCCGACCGCGGCCGAAGCGGCCAGCGCCGAACGCCGCCTGCACCCGATGTCGTGGCTGTTCGTGCTGCTGCAGCAGCTGCGCCAGTTCATCGTGCCGCTGATCGCGCTGCTGGTGTTCGGCCGCGGCGACCGCAACGAACTGTGGTCGCTGCTGGCGGTGGGCGTGCTGGTGGTGCTGTCGCTGTGGCAGTACTTCACGTATCGCTACGGCACCACCGGCGATAGCCTGGTGGTACGCAGCGGCCTGCTCGAACGCAGCCTGCGGGTGATACCGTTCGCGCGCATCCATAACGTGGCGCTGCGCCAGTCGGCGCTGCACCGCCTGTTCGGCGTGGCCGAAGTGCGGTTGGAATCGGCCGGCGGGGCCAAGCCCGAAGCCGAGATGCGCGTGCTCAAGATGGCCGACGCGCTGGCCCTGGAGGCATTGGTGCGCCGGCGCGGCAGCGTGGAAGCGGCGGCCAGCGCCGAGCCGGCGGAAACCACGCTGCTGACCATGTCGGTGGGCGACGTGGTGCGACTGGGCGTGGTCAACAACCGCGGCATGTTCGTGGTCGGCGCCGGCGTGGCGGCGTTCATGCCCTACAGCCGCGAGGTGTTCCCCAACGACATCATGCCGCGCGAAGTCGGCCAGTTCGTGATGTCCTTGTTCGGCTGGACCCACAACCACCACTTCGGCCCGCTGCAGTACGTGCTGGGCGCGCTGCTGCTGATCGGCGCGGTGCTGGCCGCGGTGCGCTTGCTGTCGGTGCTGCTGGCGCTGCTGCAGTACTACGGCTTCCGCCTCAGCGAACACGGCCGCCGCCTGACCGTGGAGCGCGGCCTGCTCGCGCGCTGGCGCACCAGCGCCTCGCGCCGCCGGATCCAGGCCTGGACCCTGCGCGAAGGCGTGCTGCACCGCCTGCTGCGCCGGCGCAGCCTGGAGATCGAAACCGCGGTGGGCGAAACCCAGGACCAGGAACGCGCGCTGCGCGAACTGGCGCCGATCGCCACGCCCGCGGCCTGCGAGGCGCTGATCGAACACCTGCTGCCGCGCGCCGGCTGGCGCGGCCTGGACTGGCGCGCGCTGCCGCTGGCCAGCTGGTGGCGCTTGTTCGTGCCCGGCCTGCCCTGGCTGGCGATCATCACCGCCGCGCTGTGCTGGCGCTTCGGCGCCTGGGGCTTGCTCGCCCTGGCCTGGCTGCCCTGGGCCGCATTCAAGGCGCGCCAGCGCGCGCGCCGCATCGGTTATGCGGTCAACGAGGAGCTGGTGGCGGTGCGCGAGGGCTGGTGGAGCCGCCACTGGCGTTTTGCCGAGATCGACAAACTGCAGGCGCTGCAGCTCAGCCGCAGCCCCGTCGACCGGCGCTGCGGCACGGCCACGCTGTGGCTGGATACGGCGGGCGCGGGCGCGCTGGCGCCGCCGCTGCGGATCAGGTTCTTGCCGGTGACGGAGGCCGAGGCGCTGTATCGGCGATTGTCGGCGATGTTGGCGGCGCGGAAGTTGCGGTGGTGAGGAGCGGTTGAGCTAGCGGTGCCGGCGCCGCGAGTTCGATGATTCGCGTGCCCTCACCCCAACCCCTCTCCCGCGAGCGGGAGAGGGGCTAAAAGCAGCAACGTCGGATCCGTCCCCTCTCCCGCTTGCGGGAGAGGGCTAGGGTGAGGGGATGAGCGCAAAGCGCGAATGCTCTTGATCGGGCACCGAACTCGCCACGCAAACAGAAGACCCGTAGAGCCTGCCCCCGCGAAGGCGGGGGGCGGCGCACAGGACGTGCGCCGTTTTCCGCTCGGGCAGGAGGCCCGATCGGAAAATCCCGGCGCGCGCATCGCTCTCGCACGGGAGCTCTGGGGCAGCGTTTTTCTTTGGTTACTTTCTTTTGACGCTTATCAAAAGAAAGTAACCCGGCCGCTTGCGGACGGAAGCTGTTGCTGTTGCTTCGACCAGCACACCCAAACACCTTCGCGAGTTCGGAGCGGATCGCGGCTTACGCCGCTCCTACAGAAGGCGCAGACCCCACAGAGACCGGAGCGTTCGTCGTAATCGCGGGGTCGCGGTCGCAGCTTACGCAGCTCCTACCTCAAGGCTGGTGGGGACGTCGCAGTAGTTGCCGGTTCGCGGTCGCAGCTCCTACCCCGGAGCGAACACGCTCAGCCGCGGCCCCAATAGCCCAGGTCGCGACGGATCTGCAGCCCGCGCAGCCAGGCCGAGAACGGCTTGGGCTTGAGCGTGCCCAGTCGCCCGGCGGCGAAATCCTCCGTCGCCACGATCACCCGCTCCGACGAGCGCCCGTCGCGATACGGATGGATCGCATCGGCGTAAGCGTCCAGCGTCGCCTGCAATTCCGGCGAGGGCGCGAAGGCCTGTTCCAGCATCGCCGGCAACTGCTCCGGATCGTCGAAATCGATCATGTGCGCCTTGGGCGCACGGTTGCGGAAGGTCACCACCGGCTTGCGCTGGACCACAAACTCCGACACCACCGAGGTCGTATCCGCCACCAGCACGTCGGCCGCACGCTGCGCCGCGACCAGTTGCTCGGTTTCGACGAAATCGGCATTGGGCCCGGCCAGCTTGCGGTAGCGCGCGAACAGCTCCGGCGGGCATTTGGGGTGCAGGGTCAGCAGCCAGTAGCGGTCGCCGCGGCGCACCTCGCGGGCGATGGCATCGAACAGATGCGGCGCCGCGCTCAGGCGCTCGGTGAAGGTCGACGCGAACAGCACCACGCGGCGCTTGCCGGCCGGCCGGCGCAGGCGCGCGGCGCTGCCGTCGTCGTCGCGGAACAACGGGTCCAGCTTGGGCCAGCCGGTTTCGACCACGGCGAAGTGCCCGGCCTCCTGCGCCAGCGCGCGGAACGGCGCGGTGGTGGCCGGCCCCTGGGTGCAGTACAGATCGAACAGGCCGCGCACGCGGAAGTGACCGCGCGCGTCCTCGCGCTTTTCCACGTTGAAGCCGTGGAACAGCTGCACCTTGGCCCCGGCGACGAACGGCGGTACCCAGTTGGCGGCGCTGAACACCGCGCGCGGCTTCAGCGCCACCGCTTCCTGCAAACCCACCGCGCGCACCGGCGCCGGCAGCGCCGCGCCGGCGGCGCCATCGACGAACCAGGCGTGCACGCCGTGTCCGCGCGCCAGCAGGGCCTCGGCCAGCGGCTGCAGGATCGGCAACGCGTAGCGTTCGGTGGCGAACAGCAGGTAATCGGCCATGGCGGGAAGCGGATCGGAGCGAGCGCAGAGTGTAGAGCAGCGGGCGCGGACCGCGAGCCCGGAATGGGTTACGGGAGTATCCTGAGCGCCGTACCGCCCACCGGAACCCGCCCATCGACACGCCCCGCGCCGCCGCGAATCCTGTCCCGCCCTTGTCGGCCTGCATCATCGCCTTCAACGAGGCCGACCGCATCGGCGACTGCCTGGCTTCGCTGGCGTTCTGCGACGAGATCGTGGTGGTGGATTCGTACTCCACCGACGCCACGGTCGAGATCGCGCGCGCCGCCGGCGCGCGCGTGCTGCAGCGGCCGTTCGACGGCTTCCGCAGCCAGAAGCAGTACGCGATCGAACAGGCCGCGCACGACTGGGTGCTGTGCCTGGACGCCGACGAGCGCGTGGACGAGCGCCTGCGCACGGCGATCGAGGCCGAGCGCGAGCGCGCCTTCGACGGCGCGGCCGGCTACCGCTTCGCCCGGTTGTCGGAGTATTTCGGCCGTTTCCTGCGTCATGGCAACGCCTATCCCGACCGCGTGCTGCGTTTGTTCGACCGGCGCCGCGGCGGCTGGCGCGGCCAGCGCGAGGTGCACGAGGCGGCCAGCGTCGACGGCGCGGTGCGCACGCTGCCGGGCGATCTGATCCACTACCCCTATCGCTCGCTGGAACAGCAGCTGGCCAAGACTGAGCGCTATGCGCGGATGATGGCAGAGCACGACTACGCGCGCGGCAAGCGCGCCACCCTGGCCAAGCTGGTGCTGGCACCGGCCTGGCGCTTCTGGCGCGGCTACCTGCTGCGCGGCGGCTTCCTCGACGGCTGGCACGGCCTGGTCTACGCCTACGTGCGCGCCAACTACGTGCGGCAGAAGACCGTGATGCTGTGGATGTTGCAGAACGGCCAACGCGTGACCACTTCCGACTCATGAATACCGATACCGCCCCGCGCGCCAGCGTGGTCATCACCACCTACAACTGGCCCCAGGCCCTGGGCGTGGCCCTGGCCGCGCTCGCGCGCCAGCGCAGCTTGCCCTTCGAAGTGGTGGTGGCCGACGACGGCTCGCGCGACGAGACCCGCGAGCTGATCGAACGCTGCGCGCGCGACTACCCGGTGCCGCTGCGCCACAGCTGGCAGGAGGACCGCGGTTTCCGCGTGGCCCTGGCGCGCAACCGCGCCATCGCCGCCACCGGCGGCGACTACGTGCTGCTGCTGGACGGCGACATGGTCGCGCACCCGATGTTCGTCGCCGACCACCTGCGCGCGGCGCAGCGCGGCAGTTTCGTCCAGGGCCAGCGCGTGCTCACCGACGAGACCGGCCGCGACCGGCTGCTGTCGGGCGAAACGCCGCAGTTGGGGTTCTTCGACCGCGGCCTGACCCGGCGCCGGCATACCCTGCGCGTGCCCGCGCTGGCGGCGCTGGGCCTGCGCGGCTCGCGGGGCCAGAGCACCGCGGCGATCAAGACCTGCAACCAGGGCTGGTGGCGCGAGGACCTGGTCGCGCTCAACGGTTTCGACGAACGTTACGAAGGCTGGGGCCGCGAGGACAAGGACCTGGCCGTGCGCGCGTTCCACGCCGGGTTGCAGCGCCGCTCGCTGCGCTTCGCCGGTCTGGCCACGCATCTGTACCACCGCGAACGCCACGACGACGGCGAGAGCCCCAACGATGCGCTGCTGGCCGAGGCGCGCAGCAGCGGACGGGTGCGCGCGCCCTTGGGCCTGGATCGGCATCTGGCCGAATTCGCCGAGCATCCATTGCCGGATCTGCGCGGTTAGTTGCCCTGCTTTTGTACCCCCCTTTGGAAAAGGGTGAAAGCGTGTGCTTGCGAACCGCAGGTTCGCGCACGGACGCACAGCAAGCTGTGCTTGCTGGGCCGGAGGATTGAGGGGGATTCGCTCTTCGCCGCCCTACTCGTCCGGCTGCAGTTTTTTCCCCGTAGCCTCGCTATGCACCGGCCCCGACCCGCAGGCCGCCGCCGCCGCGCCCGGCACCAGCGTCCAGCCGCGCCGATTGGCGTTGCCCATGTGGAGGCTGTGCTGCGCGTCCACGCAATCGGCCAGGGCCACGTCCTGCACCAGCAGCCAGCGCGTGCGCGGGCTCTGCGCCTGCCAGGCCAGGCCGCGGCGCATCTGCTCGTCGAAATCCAGCTTGAAGCCGAAGGTGGTGGCGGGGCGGTCGGCCATGAGCAGGTTCTGTTCGCGCCAGGCCACCAGCGCCAGCTCCGCGTCGGGGCCGATGCGGCGGCCGACTTCGGTCATCAGCCCGCGCGCGGACGAGGAGTCGTTGAGCAGCGGCGCCATCAGCAGGCCGAAGCCCACCCACAACCCGGTCAGCAGCGACAGCAGGCCGGCGACCGGCCGGCGCGGGCCGAACCAGCACAGGCTGGCGATGCCCCACACGCCCACCGCCATCAGGCTGGCCGCCATGGCGCGCGCGCCTTCGGCCAGGCCGCGTTCGGCGACCAGCTTGCGCTCGAAACCCGGTTCGCCGAACCACATCGCCGCGCCCAGGCCGGCCAGGGCCAGCGCCATCACCCAGGCGAAACCGCCGGTCAGCCGCCGCGGCCACCGCTTGCGCAGGATGCCGGGCAACAGCGGCGCCAGCGCCAGGCACACCATCGGCAGCGCCGGCAGGATGTACATGTCGCGCTTGCCGTTGGGGATGCTGAAGAACAGCAGCACCAGCGCCCACCAGGCCAAGGGCAGCAGGTAGCGCGGATCGCGGCGGCGCAGGCGCCGGCGCCAGGCCGGCAGCGCCCAGGGCAGCGCCAGCATGGTCGGCAGCCACATGGTCAGCACCACCTGGGCGAAGTACCACGGTGGCTGGCCGTGGTCCCAGGAATTGCCGTAACGCTTGGCGGTCTGGCGCAGCAGGATGTCGTCCATGTAACCGCGGTATTCCGGCGATCCGTGGCCGGTGGCCGCGATCACCATCGGCACCAGCCACACGCAGGCCGCGGCGACGAAGGCCAGCGGGCCCAGCCAGAAACGCGCATCGCGCGCCTGCACCCGCACCGACCAGCCGCGCAGCGAGGCGATGCCGGCGGGAATCAGCATCAGCAGCGCGATCGCGCCCACGCCCTTGGTGATCGTGCCCAGGCCGGCCGCAGCCCAGCCCAGCGTCCACAGGCGCCAGTCGCCGCGCCCGTCGCGCCGCCATTGCAGCAGGTGGCGCAGCAGGCCGTAGTTGGCCAGGGTGATCCAGAACACCACCACCGGATCGATCTGCGCCTTCTTCGATTGCCAGGTGAACTGAAACGCGAACAGCAGCGCCCAGCCGGCGTAGTAGCCGACCTTGCGCGTCCACAGCCGGCGACCCAGGTCGACCACGCACCACAGCGTGCCCAGCGCGGCCAGCAGCGAAGGCAGCAGGAAGGCCACGCGCCAGTCGCGCAGCACGGTGTAGGCCGCGGCCTGCAGCCACATGAACAACGGCGGCTTGTCCGAGTACAGCTCGATACCGCGGTGCGGGAACAGCCAGTCGCCGCTCTCCACCATCTGCCGCGCCACCAGCGCGAAACGCGGCTCGTCGGCGGGCCAGGGGTCGCGCAGCCCCAGGCCGGCACCCAGCACCAGCAGGGCGATGATCCAGAACAGCCAGGCGTCGCGGGAGCGGGTCGAATTGAGCATGCGCGGATGATAGCGGCGATGCGTAGGGGGATTGTCGGAATGGTGTTAGGAGGTGGGCGGCTGTAGGAGACGGCGCGAGGTTGCGCCCCCGCGCGCCCTCACCCCAACCCCTCTCCCGTAAACGGGAGAGGGGCTAAAACAACAGCGTCGGATCAGTCCCCTCTCCCGTTCACGGGAGAGGGCTAGGGTGAGGGGGTGAGCGCAGCGAATGCTCCTGATCTTCGCTCGGGCACCGAACTCGCAGCCCCAACAGAAGACCCGGAGGGCGGCGCACAGGAGGTGCGCCGTTTTTCGCTGGCACAGGGATGTGCCATCGAAAAATCCCCGCGCCAACTCCGCTCTCGCATGGGAGCTCTGGCGTAGCGTTTTTCTTTGGTTACTTTCTTTTGACGCTTATCAAAAGAAAGTTACCCGGCCGCTTGCGGACGGAAGCTGTTGTTGTTGCTTCCACAAACACACCCACACACCTTCGCGAGTTCGGAGCTGATCGCGGCTCACGCCGCTCCTACAGAAAACACATCCCGCAGAGACCGAAGCGTTCGTCGTAGTTGAGGATTCGCGGTCGCAGCTTGCGCAGCTCCTACAGGGGTAGGCGCGGCGTTCGTCGTCGCGGTGGGGGCGCGGTCGCGGCTTACGCCGCTCCTACCCCAAAGCGCGGTGTCCGGGCTCAAGCCGCGCGGCGCAGGCGCGAATAGAAGAAGCCGTCGTAGCCCGACTCGCCCGGCAGGCGCTGGCGGCCCACGCCGCAGTCGCGGCCGAAACGCGCGTCCAGGGCTTCCGCGCGCGCATCCGGCGTGCGCTCCAGGAACGCGCGCACCTGCGCCTCGTTCTCGACCTTGAGGATCGAGCAGGTCGCGTACACCAGCACGCCGCCCGGCGCGACCGTGCGCCACAGCGCATCGAGCAGGCGCGCCTGCAACGCCACCAAGGCGCCCAGGTCCGACTCGCGCCGGTGCAGCAGCACGTCCGGCTGGCGCCGCACGATGCCGGTGGCTGAGCACGGCGCGTCCAGCAGCACTGCGTCGAAGGGCGTGCCGTCCCACCATGCGGCCAGGTCGGCGGCGTCGGCCGCGCGCAGCCGCGCCTGTTCGCCCAGGCCCAGGCGGGCCAGGCCGCTGCGCACCGTGTCCAGACGCGCGGCGTCCACGTCCAGTGCGGTCAGGCGCAGGCCGGGGTCGCGTTCGAGCAAATGCGCGCTCTTGCCGCCGGGCGCGGCGCAGGCGTCGAGCACGCGCGCGCCGGCGGCCGGCGCCAGCGCGTCGGCGACCAGTTGCGCCGCGCCGTCCTGCACCGACACCGCGCCCTGCGCGAAGCCGGGCAGCGCGGCCATGGCCACCGATTCGTCCAGGCGCAGGCCTTCGGCCAACGCCGGATCCTCGCTCGCGACCAAGCCGGCCTGCTCCAGCAACGCGCGGTAGGCGGCGCGATCGTGGCGGCGCCGGTTCACGCGCAGCCATAGCGGCGGCGTGGCGGCGCTGGCGTCCAGGATCGCGAGTTCGTCTTCGGGCCAATCCTTGCGCAACTGCGTGCGCAGCCACTGCGGCCAATGCGCATGCGCGTCGGCGGCGGGCAGGCCTTCGCGCTGCGCGCGGCGCAGCAGGGCGTTGACCAGGCCGGCCTGGTGGGTGCGGCCCAGCGCGCGCGCCGCGTCGACCGTGGCGGCCACGGCTGCGTGCGCGGGCAGCGCCATGTCCAACTGGGCGAAGCCGGCGTAGAGCAGCGCGCGCAGTTCGTTGTCGCGCTTGGCCAGCGGCCGCGGCAGCCACGCGGCCAGCGCGGCCTGGTAGCGGCCGGGACCGCGCAACACGGCGTAGCAGATCGCTTCGACCAGGGCGCGGTCGCGCGGATCGCCCAGCGCCGGCAGCGCCGTGGCCAGTTCCTGCTTCAGCGAGCGGCCGCGGTGCAGCACCGCGTCGAGCACGCGCGCGGCGGCGACGCGGCTGTCGGCGCCGGCGCCGCTCACGCGCCGATACCCAGGTCGCGGCGGCCGTTGAGGTAGTCGGCCGCGGTGATGGCCTTGCCGCCTTCGCGCTGCAGCACGCGGATGCGCAGCGCGCCTTCGCCGCAGGCCACGTCGATGCCGTCGCGGCCGGCCTGCAGCACCGTGCCCGGCGCCGCATCGTGCTGCAGCGGCAGCGCGACCGCGCCGTGCAGGCACAGGCGCTCGCCGGCCAGCAGCGCTTCGGCCATAGGCCAGGGATTGAACGCGCGCACCTTGTCGGCCAGGGCGACGGCGGGCTGCGACCAGTCCAGGCGCGCCTCGGCCTTGTCCAGCTTGTGCGCGTAGGTCACGCCTTCGGCCGGCTGCGGCCGCGCGACCGGGCGCAGGCCCACGCGCAGCAGACCCAGGCCGTCGCCCAGCACCTGCGCGCCCAGCGCGGACAGACGGTCGTGCAGCTGGCCGCCGGTTTCCTGCTCGCCGATGTCCAGGCTCTGCGACAACAGCACCGGGCCGGTGTCCAGGCCCTTTTCCATCTGCATCAGGCACACGCCGCTGTGGCGGTCGCCGGCTTCGATCGCGCGCTGGATCGGCGCGGCGCCGCGCCAGCGCGGCAGCAGCGAGGCATGCACGTTCCAGCAGCCGTAGGTGGGAATGTCGAGCACCGACTGCGGCAGGATCAGGCCGTAGGCCACCACGATCATCAGGTCCGGCTGCAGCGCGCGCAGCGCCTCGCGCGAGATCGCGGCCTTGAAGTTCTCCGGCTGCAGCACCGGTATGCCGCGCAGCAGCGCTTCGCGCTTGACCGGGGAAGGCGTGAGTTCGCGCCCGCGCCCGGCCGGGCGGTCGGGCTGGGTGTACACGGCCACCACTTCGTTGCGCTGCGCGGCGATGCGCAGGCAGGGCACGGCGAAGTCGGGGGTGCCGGCGAAAACGATTCTCACGTTGCGAACTCCTGAAGGTGTGGGTTCCGACCTGGGCCCGCGCGTCCGGGTTCCTTCGCCGTCGAAGGCTCGCCGTCAGCGGCCGTGCAGCCAGGCCGACAGCGCCGGCGCCAAGGCCTCGAACGCGTCGGCCGTCATCGCGCCGTGGTCCACCACGTACACCGGCGGATCGGGCAGGCGGGGGTCGATCATTATCGCGCGCCCGCCGCTGTCGTCGCCGATGGCGAGATAGCCGGGGCAGTAATCGCGGGATTCGTACGTGGCGTTGCGCTCGATCAGCTCGTCGGGCGCATACAAGCGGATGCGGTCGTCGAGGAAGCGGTCGCCCTGCGCGACCAGGGCGGCCAGCACCGGCGCGCTGAAGGCGGCGCCGAACCAGGCCTGCACCGGCGCCAGCGCAGCGACGTCCACCGGCGCCGGGAGCGCGGCGCTCAGGCCGCGCGCCGGGCCTTGGCCAGCTTCTTGCGCACCATTTCGCGCTTGAGCGGGCTGAGGTAGTCGACGAACAGCTTGCCGTCCAGGTGGTCCATCTCGTGCTGGATGCACACCGCCAGCAGGCCGTCGATCTGCATTTCGAACGGCTGGCCGTCGCGGCCGATGGCGCGCACGGTGATCTCGTTGGCGCGGGTCACGTCGGCGAAGATCCCCGGCACCGACAGGCAGCCTTCCTGGTAGACCTGCTCGCCGGCCTTGGCCAGGATTTCCGGGTTGATGAAGACCAACGGCCGGTCGTGCTCGTCGGACACGTCTATCACCATGAAACGCTGATGCACGTCGACCTGGCTGGCCGCCAGGCCGATGCCGGGGGCCTGGTACATGGTCTCGAACATGTCGTCGAGCAGGGTCTGGAACGCCGGCTGGGTGACCTGCGCAGGGTCGACGGGCACGGCTTTGGTGCGCAGCCGCGGGTCGGGGAATTCGAGTATGGGCAACAGAGACATGGCGTCGGAAAAAATGGGGGCGTTGGTCACAGACACAAGCTAAGGACGGGATTGTAACCCCGTTTTGAGCCCTGAAAGCTTGCAACCACGGGGTTCTTCTGGGCTATAGTCTCGGAGCCCGCTGGGGCAAACCTGCAAGGGGAATCAGGTAGATGGCCGCCATGTTTAAACCATTCCGCGCGGTTGCAACCGCCGCGTTGCTGACGATCGCCACCTACGCCCTCGCGGCGGAGATGCAGGCCGGTCACCCCGACACCTACGTGGTCAAGCGGGGCGACACCTTGTGGGACATCGCCGGCCGTTTCCTCAAGCGCCCGTGGCTGTGGCCGGAAATCTGGCAGGCCAACCCGCAGATCAAGAATCCGCACCTGATCTACCCGGGCGACGTGATCTCGCTGGCCTACCTGGACCGCTTGGCCGTCAAGCCCGGTCCGCGTGAGGAAGCGCCGGTCACCGGCATCCCGCTGTCGCAGGTCGAGCCGTTCCTGAAGAACCTGCGCGTGGTCGACAGCTTCGAGCACCTGCCCTACGTGGTCAGCCTGGAAGAGGACCGCCTGCGCGGCGCCCAGGGCCAGGTCGCCTACATCAAGGGCCTGAGCGACGCCCAGGCCGGCCAGCGCTACGCCGTGGTTCGCCCGACCCAGCGCTATACCCGTCTGGACAAGGAAAAGTGCTGCGATGTCACCCATCGCAACAGCCATTTCCGCAGCCACGACCTGGATTTCAACGGCCGCATCCCGGCCGGCTTCCAGGCCCTGTGGAGCGACTCGACCCTGCCGCAGGGCCGTGGCGAACTGCTGGGCTACGAGCTGATGCAGCTGACCACCGGCACCATCAGCCGCGGCGAAGTCGGCGGCGTTGGCGCCAGCACCCTGGTGATCGACGATGCCGGCCGCGAAGTGCGCGTGGGCGACCGCCTGATCCCGGTCGAAGCCCAGCCCTACGATCTGCAGTTCTTCCCGCATGCGCCCAAGCAGGAGCTGCAGTACGGCCAGGCCCGCGTGCTGGCCGTGGCCGACCAGCTCACCAGCGGCGGCGCGCGCGACGTGGTCGCCCTGTCGGTGGGCCGCCTGGACGGCATCGACAACGGCACCGTGCTGTCGACCTGGCGCGTGGGCCGCAACGTGGTCGATCGGGTCAAGATCGGCGCCGAGCGCAGCGACGACACCGTGGGCCGCGCCGACAAGGTGCGCGTGCCGGACGAGTATGCCGGCCACGTGATGATCTTCCGCACCTTCGACAAGGTCAGCTACGGCCTGGTCATGGAAGGCGTGCGCCCGACCCGCGTGGGCTACGAGCTCAAGCATCCGGATGCGCCGTACTGATACGCCACGGTTAGGGATTTTCCTACCGCAGCATGCGACGGCGCCCTAGGGCGCCGTCGTCGTTTGCGGCCCAGACTGCGGCCATGGACCCCTGCCGCGACGATCGCCTTGCCCTGACCCTGCTGGTCGCCGCCGACGGCGCCAGCGAGCCGCGGCGCGCGCTGCTGGACGCACTGGGCTCGCCTGCACGCGCGCTGGCCGCCGGACCCGGCGCCTGGCGCGAGGCCGGCCTGGACGCGGCCCAGATCGCCGCGCTGCGCGCGCCGGACGCGGGCGCACTGGCGCGCTGCGCGGCCTGGCTGGACGGCGGGCCCGGCCGCCACCTGATCGGCTGGCACAGCCGCGACTACCCGGCCCTGCTGCGGCAGGCACCCAGCCCGCCGCTGGCGCTGTTCGTGGCCGGCGACCCGGCGCTGCTGTGGCGGCCGGCGCTGGCCGTGGTCGGCACCCGCGGGCCCACACCGGGCGGGCGCGACAATGCCGCCGAGTTCGCCCGCGCCGCAGTCGCCGCCGGGCTGGCGGTGACCAGCGGCCTGGCCGCCGGTGTGGACACCGCCGCGCACCAAGCCGCGCTGGATGCCGGCGGCGTCACCGTGGCCGTGCTGGGCACCGGCCCGGACGTCGCCTACCCCTACGCCAACCGCGGCCTGCTCGCGCGCATCGCCGCATCCGGCGCCGTGGTCAGCGAGCACCGCCCCGGCACCCAGGCGCGGCCCGGCCACTTCCCCGCGCGCAACCGCATCATCGCCGGGCTCAGCCTGGGCACCCTGGTGATCGAGGCGGCGCAGCGCTCCGGCGCGCTGATCACCGCGCGCCTGGCCGCCGAGGCCGGGCGCGAGGTCATGGCCCTGCCCGGCTCCATCCACAACCCGCTGGCGCGCGGCTGCCATCGCCTGATCCGCGACGGCGCGGCCCTGGTCGAGGCCCCGGCCGAGGCCATCGCCGCCCTGGAGCCGCTGGCGCAGCGGCTGGCGGCCGACTTGCGCCAGCGTCTGCACGCCCCCATTGCTGGGGGACTCACGCCCGTCACGACACCCGTTCAGGATGAACCCTGCGGCGATGGCGACTACCAGTCCTTGTGGAACGCCCTGGGCCACGACCCCACCGATATGGATCGGCTGGCCCAGCGCACCGGATTGACGCCTGCCGTACTGTCCTCCATGCTGCTGCTCATGGAGCTTGAGGGTCGCGTAGCGGCGCAACACGGCCGTTACTTCCGCAACCGCTGAGCCGCTCCCTGTTTCCAGGGTTTGAGGCCCCGCGGTCGTCAGCCACTCCGGACCCACCGCGCCGCATGCGGCGCAGGCCGAGGGAAATGAAAGAGAGCATCCTGGACGTCCTGCTGTACCTGTTCGAGCACTATTTCACCGACGATGCGGACCTGGTCCGCGACCGCGATTCGCTCCGCAGCGGCCCCCTGTTCGACGAACTCGGCCAAGCCGGTTTCAGCCCCGCCGAAATCAACAAAGCCTTCGAATGGCTGGATGCGCTGGCCCAGCAACGGCCCAGCGTCAGCCGTCCGCGCGCCAACGGCCCCACCCGCATCTACTTCGGCCCGGAACTCGACAAGCTCGACGTCGAATGCCGCGGCTTCCTGCTGTTCCTGGAACAGCACGGCATCCTCGACGCCGACCAGCGCGAGCTGGTGCTGGACCGCGCCATGGCCCTGGACCAGGACGAACTGGACCTGGACGACCTGAAATGGGTCGTGCTGATGGTGCTGTTCAACCAGCCCGGCTCCGAGGCGGCCTACGCCTGGATGGAAACGCAGATGTTCGAAGACGAGCCCGAACCGGTACATTAAGGGCGCACACATCTAGCGCGCGGCGCCTGGGGAGGCGCCGCAACGGCGCAGGCCCACGCGGGCGCGCCGTTCACGGACGACTTCAGGGGAAAACACGATGGCCGATTGGTACTACCACGATGCGGCGCAGGGCCGCGTCGGTCCTTTGAGCGTGGAAGACATGCAGGCGCGCTACCGCGACCGCCGCCTCCAGCGCGACACCCTGGTCTGGCGCGAGGGCCTGCGCGAATGGCAGCCCGCCGACCGCCTGTCCGAGGAACTGGGCCTGGACGCGATCCAGCCCGACGCCAGCCGGCCGCCGCCGCTGCCGGCCGCCGCCCCCATCGCCATGACCCCGTCTGCGGCCGCCAGCGGCTATGCCGGCGCCAGCGTGCGCACCGACATGCGCCACGCGCCGGCGCCCAAGCGCGGCATGTCCGGCTGCCTGATCGCGGTCATCGTGCTGGCGGTGCTGGGCTTGCCGGTGCTGGGCATCCTGGCCGCGATCGCGCTGCCGGCCTACCAGGACTACACCGTCCGCGCCAAGGTCATGCAGAGCTTCAGCGAGGCCAATGCGCTCAAGGCCGCGGTGGCCGAGCACATGGCGGCCAACGGCCGCTGCCCCAGCAACGGCGACGACGGTTTCGGCGACGCCCAGGACTACGCCACCGCCACCACCGCGCAGATCAAGATCGGCACCATGCAGAACGGCCACTGCGCGATGGAACTGGAACTGCGCGGCCTGGGCCCCGGCGCCGACGGCAAGACGGTCTGGTTCGAAGCCCAGCAGCAGGGCAACGCGGTGAACTGGGACTGCACCGGCGGCGATCTGCCCGGCCGTTACCGCCCGCAGGAATGCCGCGGCCAAGCCGCACCCTGAGCGCCACCGAACTCCGCGACACCGAACCGGCAAACGACCATGACCGACTGGTACTACAGCGACAGCGACCGCAACCGCCACGGCCCGGTGAAGGCCGAAGACCTGGCCGCCCTGCACAGCCACGGCCAGCTCGCGCCCGAGACCCTGGTCTGGCGCGAAGGCATGGCCAGCTGGCGCCCCTGGCGCGAGATGGTCGGCGAAGTGGTGCCCGGCGCGGGCCGCCCGGCCCTGGCCACGGCCAGCTTCGCCACCGCCGCGGCCGACGCCGCGCCGGAGGCCAGCGCCAACCCCTACGCCGTGGCCGAGCCGGTCTCGCCGTACGCGCCGCCGCGCGCTTCGGTGGAGGAAACCCACGAGGTGGTGCTGGGCCATGAGGTCGTCTACGCCGGCTTCTGGAAGCGCGTGGCCGCCAGCATCATCGACAGCATGGTCGCCGGCATCGCCGGCGCGATCGTGCAGATGGTGCTGATGATGGTGTTCTTCGGCATCGGCATCGGCCTGACCGGCAGCCCCGAGGACATGTTCTCCAGCGGCGGTGCGATCGCCTTGCTGGTGCTGGTCTACCTGATCCCGCTGGGCCTGCAGGCGCTGTACTTCGCCATGTTCCACGCCTCCAGCAAGCAGGCCACGCTGGGCAAGATGGCCGTGGGCATCAAGGTCACCGACGACGACGGCGGCCGGATCAGCCTGGCGCGTGGCATCGGCCGCTACTTCGCCTACATCGTCAGCAGCCTGATCCTGTGCATCGGCCTGATCATGGCCGCCTTCACCGACCGCAAGCGCGCCCTGCACGACATGATGGCCGGCACCCTGGTCGTGGACCAATGGGCGTTCACCGCCTACCCCGAGCGCCAGCGGCGCGAGCTGGGCACGGTGGCCACGGTGCTGCTGGTCATCGGCGGCGTACTGGTGGCCCTGTACCTGGTGATGATCCTGTTCATGGTCGCGGTGGGCGCCTTCGCCTCGGCCGCCAGCTGAACCTGAACGGGCGAAGCTGAATGGGAGGCCGGCTTTAACCGGCCGCCGATCGCACTCGCGGCGGGTCGCGCTTGACAGCCGGCCCCGCCGCGTGGTCCCAATAAAAAAGGTAATCCCCCGAACGCCCGCGTCTTGGTTGCCGCGGGCGTAGCCTTCTTTGCGTTTTCAGTCGTTGCAGCGCGCCGTTGAGCGCCCTGCGGAGCTCCAATGGCCAAGAACCTCCTCATCGTCGAGTCCCCTGCCAAGGCCAAGACGATCAACAAGTACCTGGGCAAGGACTTCACCGTCCTGGCCTCCTACGGCCATGTCCGCGACCTGGTGCCCAAAGAGGGCGCGGTCGACCCCGACAATCACTTCGCGATGGACTATGCGGTCATCGAGAAGAACGAAAAGCACGTCGACGCCATCGCCAAGGCCGCGCGCAGCGCCGACAACCTGTTCCTGGCGACCGACCCGGACCGCGAAGGCGAGGCGATCAGCTGGCACATCGCCGAGATCCTGCGCGAGCGCGGCCTGCTGCAGGACAAGCCGCTGCACCGCGTGGTGTTCACCGAGATCACCCCGCGCGCGATCAAGGAAGCGATGAACCAGCCGCGCAGCATCGCCGCGCCCCTGGTCGATGCCCAGCAGGCGCGCCGTGCGCTGGACTACCTGGTCGGCTTCAACCTCTCGCCGGTGCTGTGGCGCAAGGTCCAGCGCGGCCTGTCCGCCGGCCGCGTGCAGTCGCCGGCGTTGCGCATGATCGTCGAGCGCGAGGAGGAGATCGAAGCGTTCATCGCCCGCGAGTACTGGACCGTCGAGGCCGAGTGCGCGCACCCCAGCCAGGGCTTCACCGCCAAGCTGACCAAGCTGGATGGCAAGAAGTTCGAGCAGTTCACCCTGACCAACGGCGAAGACGCCGAAGCCGCGCGCAAGCGCCTGGTCGCCGCCGCCGGCGGCGCGCTGCACGTCACCGACGTGGCCAGCAAGGAGCGCAAGCGCCGTCCCGCGCCGCCGTTCACCACCTCCACCCTGCAGCAGGAAGCCGCGCGCAAGCTTGGCTTCACCACCCGCAAGACCATGCAGGTGGCGCAGAAGCTGTACGAGGGCGTGGCCATCGGCGACGAGGGCACGGTCGGCCTGATCACCTATATGCGTACCGACTCGGTCAACCTGTCGGTGGACGCGCTGGGCGAGATCCGCGACGTGATCGCGCGCGATTACGGCACCCGCGCCCTGCCCGACAAGCCCAACGCCTACGCCACCAAGTCCAAGAACGCCCAGGAAGCGCACGAAGCCGTGCGCCCGACCTCGGCGCTGCGCGTGCCCTCGCAGGTGTCGCGTTACCTCAGCGACGACGAGCGCCGCCTGTACGAACTGGTGTGGAAGCGCACCGTGGCCTCGCAGATGGTGCCGGCCACGCTCAACACCGTTTCGGTAGACCTGGCCGCCGGCAGCGACCACAGCTTCCGCGCGTCGGGCACCACCGTGGTCGATCCGGGCTTCCTGGCCGTGTACGAGGAAGGCAAGGACAACAAGAGCGCGGACGACGAAGACGAAGGCCGCAAGCTGCCGACCATGAAGACCGGCGACCGCGTGCCGCTGGAACGCATCCACGCCGACCAGCACTTCACCCAGCCGCCGCCGCGCTTCACCGAAGCGGCGCTGGTCAAGGCGCTGGAGGAGTACGGCATCGGCCGTCCGTCCACCTACGCCTCGATCATCCAGACCCTGCTGTTCCGCAAGTACGTGGAGATGGAAAGCCGCAGCTTCCGCCCCACCGACGTGGGCCGCGCGGTGTCCAAGTTCCTGTCCGGCCACTTCACCCAGTACGTGGACTACGACTTCACCGCCAAGCTCGAGGACGAGCTGGACGCGGTCTCGCGCGGCGAAGAGGAATGGGTGCCGCTGATGGAACGGTTCTGGGAACCGTTCAAGAAGCTGGTCGAAGAAAAGAAGGAATCGGTGGACCGCAGCGAAGCCACCGGCGCGCGCGAGCTGGGCACCGACCCCAAGAGCGGCAAGCCGGTCAGCGTGCGCCTGGGCCGCTACGGGCCCTACGTGCAGATCGGCACCGCCGAGGACGAGGAAAAGCCCACCTTCGCCTCGCTGCGCCCCGGCCAGAGCATGCACACCATCGCCCTGGACGACGCGCTGGAGCTGTTCAAGCTGCCGCGCAAACTCGGCCTGAGCAACGAGGAGGAAGTCAGCGTCGGCATCGGCCGCTTCGGCCCCTTCGCCAAGCGCGGCAGCACCTATGCCTCGCTGAAGAAGGAGGACGATCCGTACACCATCGACCTGGCGCGCGCGGTGTTCCTGATCGAAGAGAAGGAAGAGATCGCGCGCAACCGCATCATCAAGGAGTTCGACGGCAGCGACATCCAGGTGCTCAACGGCCGCTTCGGCCCCTACATCAGCGACGGCAAGCTCAACGGCCGCATTCCCAAGGACCGCGAGCCCGCCTCGCTGACCCTGGAGGAAGTGGTCAAGCTGATGGAAGAGACCGGCAAGCCCATGCGCGGACGCTTCGGCAAGAAGACCGCCGCCAAGAAGGACGCGCCGGCCAAAAAGGCGGCCAAGAAGACCGCCGACAAGGCCACGGCCGAAAAGAAGCCGGCCAAGAAGGCGGCGAAGAAGACCGCCAAGAAGACCGCCAAGAAGGCGCCGGCGAAGAAGGCCGCGAGCAAGGCGCCGGCCAAGAAAGCCGCGAAGAAAGGGGTGAAGAAGGCCGGCTGATCACCGCCGCCGCGAACGCAAGACGAAACCCCGGCTGCGGCCGGGGTTTTTCGTTGCGCCGCATGCGCCTGCGCATGGCCGCACAGCGAACTGCGCCACAGATTCGCGCGCGCCGCGTGCCTACCATCGACGGCACAACAGGTTGCGGCCAAGTCCCGCAGCGCGCGCAAGACCGCTATTCCTGACCGAGGGGCGACACCCACCCTTCCACCCTTAGTCGGGAGATCCGCATGACCACGTTCGATCAGCGCGCGCACGCCGCCTGCGCGGCCGCGCTAGCGCTCGCCGCCGTCCTGCTGCCGCAAGGCCAGGCGCAAGCGCACGGCACCATGGTGCACCCCTACAGCCGCGTCTATTACTGCGCCCAGGGCAACATCGAGAACCCCACCGATCCGGCCTGCCGCGCCGCCACCCAGGTCGGCGGCACCCAGGCGTTCTACGACTGGATGAGCATCAACCAGGCCAACGCCAACGACAACCACCGCGCGGTGGTGCCCGACGGCAAGCTGTGCAGCGGCAACAACGCCACCTTCCGCGGCCTGGACCTGGCGCGCGACGACTGGCAGGCCACCGACATCGCGCCGGGCGCCTATGAGTTCCAGTTCCGCGGCACCGCCCCGCATGCCACCCGCGAATGGGCCTTCTACATCACCCGCGAAGGCTGGGACCCGAACACGCCGCTGCGCTGGAACGACCTGGAGCATTTCTGCAGCATCGGCAATACGCCGGTGGTCAACGGCATCTATCGCTTGCAGTGCACGGTGCCGCAACGCAGCGGCCGCCACGTGATCTACAACACCTGGCAGCGCTCGGATTCCACCGAGGCCTTCTACACCTGCATGGACGTGAAGTTCGCCGGCGGCGGCAATCCGCCGCTGCCGCAGTGGCGCGATGCCGGACCGCTGACCGCGCAGAACGACCACCCCATCGGCACCACCGTCAGCGTGCGCGTGTTCAACGCCGACGGCAGCGACGCCGAACGCATCGACACCGTGCTCATGGCCGGCCAGACCACCTCCGCGGCCTGGCCGCTGCGCGTGGCCCAGAACGTCAACGCGCAGGCGTCCACCGTGCGCATCGGCGTGCTGCAGAACGGCGTCATCACGCCGGTGCCGTCGGCCACCGGCAACCGCGTCTACCTCAACGGCAACGGCCGCAGCCACCGCATCGACGTGCGCCTGCCCGACCCGCCGCAGCCGCCGGAACCGCCGGGCCCCACGCCCGAGTACGACTACGTCTACCCGGCCGGCATCGGTTCCTACGTGCCCGGCGAAACCGTGGTCAAGGCCAGCGACGGCAAGCTCTATGCCTGCAAGCCCTTCCCCGAAGGCTCCTGGTGCAACATCAACGCCGACGCCTACCGCCCCGGCACCGGCTGGGCCTGGCGCGACGCCTGGATCGCGTACTGAGCCGCCCGCGCGGCAGGGCCCACGCCCTGCCGCGCCACCGCGGTGGCTTATGCCGTGGGGTAGGAGCGGCGTAAGCCGCGACCGCGCCAATTCCAACAGCGCGATGGCGCCGGCCGCCTACACATGGCGGTCGCGGCTCACGCCGCTCCTACCCCAAAGCCCGAGCGCCACTTTTCGAACAGAACGCACAGCCGCGCTTGGGAATGCGACACTGCCCCCATGACCAGCGATTGCACGTCCCTGCCCATCGCCGACGCCGCCAGCCTGCTCCGCCGCGGCGGCGTATTGATCTACCCCACCGAAGCCGTCTGGGGCATCGGTTGCGATCCGTTCGATCGAACCGCCGTGCTGCGCCTGCTGGACATCAAGCAGCGGCCGGTCGAGAAAGGCATGATCCTGATCGCCGGCGAACTCGCGCAGTTCGACGGCCTGCTCGACTGGAACGCGCTGCCCGACGAACGCCGCCAGGCCGTGCTCGCCAGCTGGCCCGGCCCCCACACCTGGATCGTGCCCGCCAGCGCGCGCGTGCCCGCCTGGATCCGCGGCGAACACGCCGGTGTGGCCGTGCGCGTGAGCGCCCACCCCACCGTCGTCGCGCTGTGCGCCGCGTTCGGCGGCGCGCTGGTCTCCACCAGCGCCAACCTCGCCGGCGCGCCACCCGCGCATGCGCGCGCCGCGCTGGACCCGGCCGTGCTCGCGCGCGCCGATGGCCTGAGCATCGGCGAGACCGGCGGCCTGGCTGCGCCCACCGCAATCCGCGACGCGCTCAGCGACGCCGTGCTGCGCGCCTGAACGCCGGTCAACGGCCTCCCCCGGCGCGCGTCCGCGCGCTTCCGCCGCCGCCGCGGCGGGCGCAAGATGCGCGCATGATCCCCGCCCCGCGCCCCTGCCTGTTGCTCGCCTTGCTGGCCCTGGCCGGCGCGTCGCAGGCGGCCGAGGTCACCATCTACCGCTGCACCGACGCGCAAGGCCGGCTGAGCCTGCGCGATACGCCCTGCGCGCGCGGCGAACAGCAGCAGACCCGGGCCATGGCGCTGCCGCGCGATCCGCCGCCGCGCCCGGCGTCCGCCCACGACGCCGTCGCCGCCTCCAAGCCCAGCGCGGCGGCCGCGCCGCCGCCGCGCGTGGTCGTGATTCGCCCGCCGCGGCCGATGTACGAGTGCGTGACGCCCGACGGCGAGCGCTACACCAGCGAAACCGGCGAGGGCAATCCGCGCTGGGTGCCGCTGTGGACGCTGATGCCGGTGGTGCCCACGCGCAATCCGCTGGGCGACCGCGTCGGCGCGCGCCGGCCGCCGCCGGCGCAATTCCGCCCCGGACCGCCGCGGCCGCTGCCGCCTGACGCGGGTTTCGCGTACCCTGCCGGCACCTGGGTGCGCGACGAATGCCACGCCCTGCCGCAAAGCGAGGTCTGCGCGCGGCTGAGCGACCGCCGCTACGAGCTCGACCGGCGCTACTACAGCGCGTTGCAAAGCGAGCGCGCCAGCATCCAGAACGAACAGCGCGGCATCGATGCGCGCCTGGCCGACGATTGCGAAAGGTAACGATGCGGAGCGTAGCGATGCGGTGGATAGGGATGGCGGCGTGCGTGTGGGCGATGACGGCGATCGCGGCGCCCGCGCAGGCCCAGGTCACCATCTACCGCTGTACCGACGCCAGCGGCGCGCTGACCGTGCAGAACGACGTGCCCTGCCCCAAGGGCAGCAAGCAGGAAAAGCGGGTGATCCATCCCGCGCCCAGCGTGTCCACGCCGCCGGCCTTCGTCACTCCGGCAGCCGCGCCCAGCGCGCCGCCACCGGGATTCCCGCCCGCACCGGCGCCAACGCCGCCCTCCGCGCCGCCGCCGGCCGCACCGGCACCTGCCGCGCCCACACCGGCCGATAGCGACCGCCTGCCGCCGCCGGTGCTGTACGAATGCCGCACCTTCGACAACGACCGCTACCTCAGCGAAAACGGCAACCCGCCCGAGCGCTGCGCGCCGCTGCAGACCGTGGGCATCAACGGCGGCGCCAGCGCCGGCGCTGCCTGCCAGATGGTCACCGACCAGTGCCAGCGCATCGCCGAGGGCGGCCTGTGCGCGGGCTGGAAGCAGCGCCTGCGCGAAGCCGAGTCGCAGCTGCGTTTCGGCCCTGCCGATCAGCGCGGCAACGCCCAAGTCGAGGTCGAGCGCGTAGGTCGGATCGTGCGCGAGAGCACGTGCGGGCAATAGCTCACTTCCGGAGTTCGCTCATGCCGCTCGCATCGCGAATCGAACAGACCGCAGGCGCCACCAGCCCTCATATTCTGGCCATTCTGGGCCTGGTCGCGCTAATGTTCGTCGGCGCATTCCAGGACGAATTCCTGTTTGCGCAAGAGCAGCAACAGGTGCGCACTTGGCTGAAGCTCGCTAGCGGTGTACTGGCCATAGGCGTGTTGTTCGCGGCCGAATGGCGACGAGCCAAGACGCTGGGGACCCCGCAAGAAACCGTCGCATCGCGGCTGCAATTCTCATGGCTGTCGCTGCTGCAACTGTTGGTGGTGTACGGCCTGCTGAGCTACGTCGTCATGCAGAAGCTGGCGCCGAGAGTGCTGCATGAGCTGGCGCGACCGCAGCCCGGGACCCTGGCGCAGCCGGTGCGCGTGGCGCTCGGCGGCGGACGTGGTTGCAAACGCATCGCATACTTCGATAGACACGGCTCGACTCTGAGCGGCCGCCTGTGCCGGCTGTCGGAGTCGGAGTACGAAGCCTTGCGTGCGGGCGCACCGATCGAGTTGCACGGAACCGCCTCTCGATTCGGCTTCCTGGTTCGCGGCCATCGTGCGTTACCGATAGACGCAGCCTCAACCGGCGAATCGCCGTAAACCGCGTCTCAGAACCCGTAACGCAGGAACCCGCCGTCCACCGCGATGCATTCGCCGGTGACGTAGCCCGCCGCCGGCAGGCACAGGAACGCGACCGCTGCAGCCACCTCTTCGGGTTCGCCGATGCGGCCCAGCGGCGTGCGCAGCAGCACTTCGTCCAGATAGTCCGGATCGGCCAGCTTATCGGAGGTGCGGCGGGTGCGGATGTACCAGGGCGCCACCGCGTTGACGCGGATGCCGTCCTCGGCCCATTCGGCAGCCAGGTTGCGGGTCATCTGGTGCATGGCCGCCTTGCTCATGCCGTAAGGCGCGCCGGTGCGCACGTGGGTCAGGCCCGACACGCTGCCCACGTTGACGATGCTGGAGGCCGCGTGACGGGTCAGCAGCGGGTGGGCGTAGCGCGAGAGCTCGAAGGCCGAGAACAGGTTGATCTCGAAGATCTGCCGCCACTCGTCCTCGGTGTAGTCGGTGGCGGCCTTGCCCAGGTTGCCGCCGGCGTTGTTGACCAGGATGTGCAGGCCCTCGCCGAAATCCTCGACCCAGTCCAGCAGCTCGCGCCGCTGCTCCTCGTCGGCCACGTCGGCGACGAAGGCCTGCACCTCGCGCTCGGGGAAGTCCTCGATCAGCTCGGCGCGCGCGTCTTCCAGCGCGGCGATGTCGCGCGCGGCCAGCAGCACGTCGGCGCCGAACCCCAGCAGCTCGCGCGCGATCGCCCGGCCGATGCCGGCGCTGCCGCCGGTCACCAGCGCCAGTTGTCCGTCCAGCCGCCAACGCTTGGGGTCCATGCCTGCTCCTCCGTCACCGTTTCGCGCCGCCGCGCTTGCTGCGCGCATCCGCCGGGGTAGCATAGCCGCGTAGCCACCGGGGATGCCGCCATGACGCCAATGCCGCCTTCGTCCGCACGCCGTTTCGCCTGCCTGGGCGCCATCGCGCTGGGGTTGGCGCTGGCAGCCGGCTGTTCCAAGCCGCAGCCGCCGGAAAAGGAACGCCCGGTGGACCCGCAAGCCACGCAGCTGCGCGACAGCATCCAGGAGCCGATCCAGAAGGCGCAGGCGGTGGAAGCGGACGTGGATGCGGCGGCGAACAAGCAGCGCGACGCGATCGAAGCCCAGGCCAACTGAGCCCCCCCGCGTTGGGGTAGGAGCGGCGTAAGCCGCGATCGCGAATCCTCACCTACGCCGCAACCCCTCGTTTCCCTGCTTCCGCCTTTGCTTGTCTTCCCCCTTTGGAAAAGGGGGATTGAGGGGGATTTGCTCTTGCCTTCAAGCAACAGCAAAAGCTTCCGTCCGCAAGCGGCCGGGTCACTTTCTTTTGATAAGCGTCAAAAGAAAGTCACCAAAGAAAAACGCTGCCCCAGAGCTCCCGTGCGAGAGCGGTGCGTGCGCGGGGATTTTCCGCTCGGGCATCCTGCCCGAGCGGAAAGCGGCGCACGTCCTGCGCGCCGCCCCCCGCCTTCGCGGGGGCAGGCTCTTCGGGTCTTCTGTTTGCGCGGCGAGTTCGGGGCCCGATCAAGAGCATTCGCGCTTTGCGCTCATCCCCTCACCCTAGCCCTCTCCCGCAAGCGGGAGAGGGGACAGATCCGACGCTTCTGCTTTTAGCCCCTCTCCCGTTCACGGGAGAGGGGTTGGGGTGAGGGCACGCGCAGCCACAAATCACGACGCAAGCCCGCAGCGCCCGCAAACAAAAACCCCCGCCTAGGCGGGGGTTTTCGCTACTGCATCGGCTGCGATCAGAACCCGCAGAAGCAATACGCCAGCGACTTCACCGGCACGCCCTGGGTCGGGCGCACCGAGCTTTGCAGGAAGCGCAGGTCGGCCACGGCCTGGGGCATGGCCTTGGCCAGCAGGCTGCGGGCCAGGTCGGAGTCGTTGCGCAGCCAGGCCGCGCCGATGCGGCTCTCGGCGAAGCTGGCGAACCAGCGCTCGAACGGGCTGGCGCTCTTTTCCACGTAGCGCAGCGCGTAATCGCCATCGGCGAGCTTGGCACGCTTGGCGGCGTCGTCCACGGCCGTCTGCAGGCCGCCGAAGTCGTCGACCAGGCCGCGCTCCTTGGCTTGCGCGCCCGACCACACGCGGCCGCGTGCGACCTCGTCGATCTGCTCCACGCTGCGCTTGCGCGCGGTGGCCACGCGGCCGGTGAAGTCGCGGTAGCCCTTGTCGATGACCGACTGGATCACCTGGCCGACTTCCGGCGCCAGCGGGCGGGTGATGTCGAACGCGCCGGCGAAGCGGGTGGTGCCCACGCCGTCGGTGTGCACGCCGATCTTCTCCAGCGTGCGCGGCACGGTGGGAATCATGCCGAAGATGCCGATCGAACCGGTGATGGTCGAGGGATCGGCGTAGATCCGGTCGGCGTTCATCGAGATCCAGTAACCGCCCGAGGCGGCCAGGTCGCCCATCGACACCACCACCGGCTTGCCGGCGGCCTTGAGGGCGACGATCTCGCGGCGGATCTGCTCGGAGGCGAACACTTCGCCGCCGGGCGAGTCCACGCGCAGGACCAGGGCCTTCACGTTCTCGTCGTCGCGCGCTTCGCGCAGCAGGGCCGCGGTGGACACGCCGCCGACGGTGCCGGGCGGCTGCTCGCCGCCGCTGATCTCGCCCTCGGCGACGACCACCGCCACCTGCGGGCGGCGATCGGCCGCGGCCGGCAACGTGGCGCGGTCCAGGTGCGCCAGATAACCGTCCAGCGAGATCTGGCGGAAGCCGCCTTCGGCATCGTCGTCGGCCACGCCGCGCTCGGTCAGCAGGTCGTCGACCTGCTCGCGCGTCTTCAGCCCGTCCACCAGCTTCTGCTGCAGCGCGTACTTGGCCAGGTCGCCCTGCGCGGCCTGCACCTGCGCCGGCATCTGGTCGATGTCGGTGGCGATCTTGGCCGCGTCGAGCTTGCGCGCCTTGGCGATGTCGGCCAGATAGCGCTGCCACACGTCGCTCATCCAGAACAGGTCGGCTTCCTTGGCTTCCGGCGACGCGGCGTCGAGCACGTAGGGCTCGGCGGCGGACTTGTACTCGCCGACCTTGAACAGGTGCACGTCCACGCCCAGCTTGTCCTGCAGCGCTTCGCGGTAGTACATGCGGTAGCGGCCCAGGCCTTCCAGCAGCAGGCCGCCCATCGGGTCCAGGTAGACCTCGTTGGCCTGCGCGGCCAGCAGGTACTGCTTCTGGTCCATGCTTTCGCTGAAGGCGACGACCTGCTTGCCGGCGGCGCGCACGCGCGCGATCGCGGCGGCGACCTCGCGCATCGAGGCCAGGCCGCTGCCTTGCAGCTGGTCCAGGCGCAGCACCACGCGGTTGATGCGCTTGTCGTCCTTGGCCGAATCCAGCGCGCGCAGCACGTCGCGCAGCTGCACCTCGGCGTTCTTCTCGCCCAGGGTGCGGCTCAGCGCGCGCGATGCCGGGTCGCTGCTGTATTGCTCGACCAGGGTCGCCTCCGGCGCGATCACCAGGGTGGTGTCGTCCAGCAGCGGACGCGTCTGCCCAGCCGCGAGCATCGCGATCAGCAGCACGAACAGCAGGCCGAAGAACACCAGGTTGAAGATCAGCCGGCGGGTGAAATTCATCGTGTCCCAGAGGCCGACGAAGAAGCGGGCCACCGGACCGCGACGTGGGGTATCGTTCATTGCGCAAAACTCCATTGGACGCGGCCAGGGTACCCCGGCCGGGGCGTTTTCCACATCCGCCATTCGTAACGCGGAATTTTCAAGCCAGGTCGGTGCTGCCGGATCGCTTGCCGTTCAGGGCCGCGGCCCGTCCGGCCAGCCGGTCCGGCCGGCTGGAACGCACGAAGCGGGTGCTCAGCAGCAGCGCGGCCACGGTCAGGCCGGCGATCAGGCCGATCCACATGCCCTTCGGGCCCCAGCCCAGGCCCAGCCCGAGGCCGGCGCCCAGCGACATCCCCACGCCCCAGTACGCGGCCGCGGCCAGCAGCATCGGCACCTTGGTGTCCTGCAGTCCGCGCAGCGCGCCGGCCGACAGCACCTGCACGCCGTCGGGGAACTGGAACGCCGCCGCATACAGCAGCAGCGAGGCGGCCAGGCCGGCCACCGCGACGTCGTCGGTGTAGACGCTCACCAGCAGGTCGTTGGCGCTCAGCAGCACGATGCCCGACACCAGCTGGGTGGCCAGCACGATCGCCAAGCCGGCCGCCGCGGCGCGGCGCACGCCGCCCAGGTCGGCGCGGCCCAGCGCGTGGCCCACGCGCACCGTGGTCGCCTCGGCCAGGCCCATGGGCACCATGAAGCACAGCGCCGACAGGTTGATCGCGATCTGGTGCGCGGCCGCCGGCACTTCGCCCAGGCGGCCGATCAGCAGCGCGGTGGCGATGAACAAGCTGCCTTCCATGAGCACGGTCACGCCGATCGGCAGGCCGGTGGCGAGCAGGCCGCGGATGGTCGGCCAGTTCGGCAGGTCGAAGCGCTCGAACAGCTTGAGATCGGCGAAGCGCTTGGCCCGCCACAGCACCACCGCGAAGGCGGCCGCCTCGATCCACAGCATCACCGCCGAGGCGATGCCCAGGCCGCCGGCGCCCAGTTCGGGGAAGCCGAGCTTGCCGAAGGTCAGCACGTAGCCGATCGGCAGCAGCACCAGCAGGCTGGCCGCGCTGATCACCATGGTCGGCAAGGTCCAGTGCAGGCCTTCGCTGAGATAGCGCATGCAGAAGAACAGGGTCAGCGCGAACACGCCCCAGCGGATGCCGTGCAGGAAGTCGCGCGCGCCCGGGACGATTTCCGGGGCGATGCCCATCGGCCCCAGCGCATGCGGGATGAAGGTCAGGAACGCGAACAGGGCGATGCCCAGGCCCAGCGCCAGCCACAGCGCCTGGCGGAACAGCGCGCCGATCTCACCGCGGCGGCCGGCGCCGTCCAGCTGCGACACCGACGGCGGCACCGACAGCAGGGTGCCGATGGGCACCATCATCGGCAGCCACCACAGCGCGGTGCCGATGGTGACCGAGGCCAGGGTGGTGGTGCTGTGGTGCCCGGCCAGCACGTTGTCGATGAAGCCGATCAGGCCGGTGGACACGTGGCCGGCCACCAGGGGCGCGGCGAGCACGGCAGTAGTACGGATTTCGCCGGCGAGACCGCGGCGAACGGAAGGGGTAGGAGACGACATTGTTGCAACCGAGAAACCGCGACTGCGGCCGCGCAACCGCAAAGGGCGCTGGCGCCGGGTCACGGCGTCCCGCTATCTTACCCGCTTGCCTATGAACGGCTGGGGAGCCGCACGCCACCGCAACCATGAGCGCCCACGAACATCCGGTTCCCAGCCACTGCGAAAACTGCCGCGCACCGCTGAGCGGCCACTACTGCCACCACTGCGGCCAGTCCGTGGTCAATCCGATACGCCACGCTGGCCATGCGCTGGAAGAGGTGTTCGAGGCCTTCTGGCACCTGGACGGCCGCATCTTCCGTACCCTGCGCGACCTGATCCGCCCGGGCCGCGTGGCCGCCAACTACCTGGCCGGTCAGCGCGCGCGCTACGTCGCGCCGCTGCGCCTGTTCGTGGTGCTGAGCGTGCTGACCTTCTTCGTCGCCCAGTTGGTGATCCACGTCGACACCTCCGATACCGACAAGCCGGTGCGGTTCCTCGACGAGGGGGTGAAGAACAACGACAACCGCGTGCGCAACGTCAGCAAGGAAGCCAAGAAGTTCGCCTCCGCCGACAGCATCGACGAGGTCGAGCGCAAGCGCGCGCGCGAACTGGACGAGTTGAACGAGGGCCTGGAAGCGGTCTCGACCATGCTGCCGCACGTGCGCCGGCCGTTCCAGATCGCCATGGAGGACGTCAACGCCGCCGCCGACGCGCGCGTGCAGGAGCTGCGCGGCGAACTCGAGCTCAGCGCCGAGGAAGCGCTCAAGCAGCAGAACGAGGCCCAGGCCCGGATCAAGGCCAAGACTGCGCAGGAACAGGCGATCCCGAGCCTGGAGAAGGCCAAGAACCTGACCGAGCTGGAGCGCCTGCGCGACGAGCGCCTGGCCCAGCTGCAGGCGCAGCTGAACAAGTTCACGCCCGCGCAGCGCGCCGAGCGCCGTCGCCAGCTGGGCGAGATCCGCGACACCAACCACGCCTCGGCCTGCCGCGCCGCGCAACTGCAGATCGCCGTGGCCACCGCCACCGAGAACGGCCGCGCGCGCAAGGCCGGCGACGACGCGCGCATCTACGGCGACGTGAACTGCGAAGGCAACCTGAGCCTGTTCGGCAGCGACGAGCCCTGGGACGAGGAGCTCAACCCGGTGACCCTGTCGTGGGCGCCGGCGTTCTTCAACAAGTGGCTCAACCGCCAGATCGCCCACGGCCGCGACAACATTTCGCGCGTGCAGCACGACTTCGGCCTGCTGGTGCGGGCCATGCTCAGCGCGGTGCCCTCGGCGCTGTTCCTGCTGGTGCCGGTGTTCGCCCTGCTGCTGAAACTGGCCTACATCGGCTCCGGCCGGGTGTATCTGGAGCACCTGGTGGTGGCCTTGTACAGCCACGCCTACATGTGCCTGTCGATGCTGGCGATCTTCCTGCTGATCGCGGCGGACAATGCGATCCAGCCGTATTGGGGCGGCGTCGGCTGGATCACCGGCACCCTGGAACTGCTGCTGTGGCTGTGGATGCCGGTATACCTGTGGCTGATGCAGAAACGCGTCTACGGCGACGGTTGGCTGCTGACCACGCTGCGCTACCTGGTGATCGGCAATCTGTACTTCGTGCTGCTGGGCTTCGCGGTGATCTTCATCACCCTGGCCAGCATCGTGCGGATGTGAGCATGAGCACCGTCTACGAAGTCGACCTGGACCTGGACGCGGCGATCGCCGAGGACTACCTGGCCTGGCTGCGCGAACACGTGGCCGAAATCCTGGCCCTGCCGGGCTTCGTCGATGCGCAGATCCAGGCCGTGCGCGATCCGGCGCCCGCGTCCGATCGCGTGCGCTTGTGCGTGAGTTACCGCCTGGACGGGCCGGCTTCGCTGGAAGCCTATCTGCGCGATCATGCGCCGCGTCTGCGCGCGCAAGGGATGGAACGCTTCGGCGGGCGCTTCAGCGCTAGCCGTCGGGTGATGGACATCCTGCCGCGCTGACGTCGGCGACCGCAAAAGCAAATCCCCGTGGCCCCCTTTTTCAAAGGGGGGGACCGCAACGAAGATGGGGACTGTCCGCCCTTGCTTGTCTTCCCCCTTTTGGAAAAGGGGGGTCGAAGGGGGATTTGCTTTCAGCTACTGCCCCAGCTTGTGCCAAAACCAAGCCTGCCGCTCGTCCCACTTCGTCGCCAGCAACTCGCGCCGCAGCGCCGCGCGGTCCTGCGGCGGCGTGCGCTGCGCCAGCACCGCCAGGTCGCGGCGCTGCTGCGGGCTGAGCTCGCGCAACAGCGTCAGCATCGGCGCGTGCTCGGTCTCGGGCAGCTGCGCCAGCAACGGCTGCAAGCCGGGGTAGTCCGCGCCCAGCGTGGGGCCCAGCAGCCAGCCGCGGCGCAGGCTGCCGTCGAGCGCATCGAAACGCGCGCGCAGCGCCTGCTGCTGCTCGGCCGGCAGCGCGGCATAGCGCGCGACCGCGGCCTGAATCTCGCCGCGCTCGACCGGCGGCAGCGCGCGCCAGGCGGCGTAGCGCTCGCGCTGCGCAGCGCGCTCGGCCGGGGCCAGCGCATGCCAGCGCGCGGCCTGGGTCGCGTGCGCGCTGCGCTGTTCGGCGCTCCAGCCGGCCCAGACCTGGGCGTTGGCGCGCAACTGAGCCAGCGCGTCCGGCGGCAGCCGCGAGGCCAGGTCCTGGTATTCCTCCGGCAGCGCCTGCGCGCCCGCCACGCCGATCAGCGCGGCGGCGCAGGCGGCCCACCATACGCGCGCGCGCTCAACCCGGCGCATGGCCGCTCTCGGCTTCGGATTCGGAGGCGCTGTCGGGCTCGCCCGTGGGCGGCGCGGGTGTGTCGGTCTCGGCCGGCGTCTCGCCCGGCAGCGGCGCGCCGCCGACGCGGTCGTGCGCCGCCAGCCAGCTGTGGAAGTCCAGCTCGCGTGCGGCCGCCAGGCCATCCGGGTCGGCGATCAGCGCGAAGTCGCGGTCGCCGATCAAGCCGGCCTCGTGGCCGTAGCGCACGGCCGGCGCGGCCGCCGGCGCCAGCGGCTCCACCTGCACGGGCGCGCCGCCCAGCCAGTCGGCAACGGCGCCCAAGGGCCACCACCAGGTCGCGGCGAAGGCCAGCGCGCACAGCGCCAGCAGCGCCCACAGCAGCGGCAGCAGCCAGCGCGGGCGGCGGCGCGGCGCAGGGTCGGCGCGTTGGGCGCCCGCAGCGTCGGCGGGGCCAGTGCCGGTCAGCGCCGCCTCGCGCGCCGCGCCCAGCCGGGTCAGGCGTTCGGGCGGCAGGGTCTTGATCCGGCGATGGATCTGCTCGCGCAGTTGCTGCCAGGCGGCCGGGTCCGCGCGGCCGTCGGCGTGGTGCGGCAGCGCGCGCTGCAGGGCCAACTGGTAGGTCGGCGGCGTCACCCCCAGGGCGGCGGCCGCGTCGGCTTCGGACAGGCCCGCGGCCAGGCGCAGCAGCAGGGCCGCACGCGGGCCCTGGCCGAGCTCGCCCAGGCGGTCGGTGGCGTCCAGCGGCAGGGCCACGCGCACGCGCTGCTGCAGCCCGGGCTGGGCCAGCAGTAGCGCCCAGAAGCGCTGCGGCCACTGCGCCATGGGCGTGGCCTCCACGCCTTGGCGGAACGCATGCATGGCCGCCGCCAGTGCCGCATCGCCGGCGGCGGCGTCGCCGGCCTGCAATTCGGCCAGCACCGCGCCGCGGCGTTCGACGCCGCGCAGGAAGGCCGACAGCGCCGGCGGAGCGGGGGAAAGGGGCGCCGAGCCCGTCGTCGCGGGGCTCATCGCAGGGGGGTCACCATGCCGGCATCATAACGAGGCGCCCGTCGCACAAAAGCGCTTGACAAGATCGTAAACCGTGCTCCGCGAAGCGGGGCGCGGCTTCCACGAAAAAAAGGGTTGTGCACAGCAGTAACCGAACCGTCATGAGCATAGGGGAGAGCCCCCAGAATGCCCGCATTACAGCGATGTTTCACGATCAAGTGCTTGATTCCGTTGAAAATATCGATGTTGGCGATTTTTTCACCAACCTGGCTGCAGGGCTTATTCCTGCGTCATCGCGCCGTGCTGCCGACCCGGCATGCACAGATTTATCCACAGCTCGTGTGGATAAGGGTGAATTTTCTTTAAGGACCGCGACTTGCGTCGGTTTTGTCGGTGCGGCGGCAGCAATGGCCCGCAACTGCATCGCAACCGGTGCGATGGGTGGCTCGTTAAACTGGCCGCCATGTCCGACGGCACCGCCCAGTCCTCTGCGCCGCTGTGGCGGGTCGCCCTGCCGCTGCCGCTGCCGCGTTTGTTCGATTACCGCCCCGCCGGCGATGCCGCCGCCGGCGCCGACGACGTGGGCACGCGGGTGCGGGTGCCGTTCGGCCAGCGCGAACTGGTCGGCGTGGTCGCCGACACCGGCCCGGCCGACCCCGACGCGCCCGCGGCCAAGCCGGCGCTGGCGCGGCTGGACCCTGAGCCGCTGTTCCACGGCGAGCTGCTGGAGTCGCTGCGCTGGCTCGCCCGCTACACCCACGCGCCGCTGGGCGAGGTGTTCGCCACCGCCCTCCCCGCGCCGCTGCGCCACGGCGAGCCCCTGGCCGACACCCACGCCTGGGCCTGGCGCCTGACCGAAGCCGGCCGGACCGCGCGCGAGGGCCTGCGCGCGGGCCGCCCGCAGCGCCTGGCCGAGCGCCTGCACGCCGGCGCCGCCGACGAGGACGCGCTGGACCTGCACGATCCGGACTGGCGCGCCGCCGCGCGCGCGCTGGCCAAGCGCGGCCTGGCCGAGCGCGTGGCGGTGCCCGCCGCCGCCATCGCCGCGGCGCCGCAACCCGGTCCGGCGCTGAACGCCGAACAGCAGGCCGCGGTGGACGCGATCCTGGCCGCGCGCGAGGGCTTCGCGCCCATGCTGCTGGACGGCGTCACCGGCAGCGGCAAGACCGAGGTCTACCTGGCCGCGATCGCCGACTGCCTGGCGCGCGGCCGCCAGGCGCTGGTGCTGGTGCCCGAGATCGGCCTGACCCCGCAGACCCTGGCACGCTTCCGCGCGCGCCTGGGCGTGCCGGTGCACGCGCTGCACTCCGGCCTGGCCGACGGCGAGCGCGCGCGCACCTGGGCCGCCTGCCTGCGCGGCGAGGCCCGGGTGATCGTGGGCACGCGTTCGGCGGTGTTCCTGCCGATGCCGCAGGCCGGCCTGATCGTGATCGACGAAGAACACGACGCCAGCTTCAAGCAGCTCGACGGCATCCGCTACCACGCCCGCGACTTCGCCCTGGTGCGCGGCAAGGCGCTGGACGTGCCGGTGCTGCTGGGCAGCGCCACGCCGTCGCTGGAGTCGCTGCGCAACGCCCAGGCCGGCCGCTACGCGCACCTGCGCCTGCAACAGCGCGCGGGCGCCGCGCGGCCGCCGCGGGTGCGCGTGGTCGACGTGCGCAAGCGCCCGCTCGACGCCGGCCTGTCGCCGGAACTGATCGACAGCGTGGGCCGCGCGCTCGACGCCGGCGGCCAGGTGCTGGTGTTCAAGAACCGCCGCGGCTACGCGCCGGTGCTGATCTGCCACGACTGCGGCTGGAGCGCGCACTGCCACCGCTGCAGCACGCCCACCCAGCCCACGCCCATGACCGTGCACGGCGGCGGCCGCCGCCTGCAGTGCCACCACTGCGGCGCGCGCCGGCCCGCGCCCAACGCCTGCCCCGACTGCGGCGGCCTGGCGCTGCAATCGCAGGGCGCGGGCACCGAGCGCATCGAGGAAGCGCTGGCCGCGCGCTTCGGCCAATGGCCGGTGCTGCGCATCGACCGCGGCACCACCCAGCGCCGCGACGCGCTGGAACAGCATCTGGCCCAGTTCGGCCAGGCGCCCGGCATCCTGGTCGGCACGCAGATGCTGGCCAAGGGCCACGACCTGCCCAATCTGACCTTGGTCGCGGTGGTCGGCATCGACGAAGGCTTGTTCAGCGCCGACTTCCGCGCGCCGGAAAAGCTCGCCCAGTTGCTGATCCAGGTCGCCGGCCGCGCCGGCCGCGCCGACAAGGCCGGCGAAGTGCTGCTGCAGACCCACCATCCCGAGCATCCGCTGCTGAGCACCCTGCTCGCCGGCGGTTACGCGGCCTTCGCCGAGGCCGAACTCGCGCAACGCGAACTGGCCGGCTTTCCGCCCTACGCGCACATGGCGCTGCTGCGCGCCGAGGCCAAGCAAACCGAGGCCGCCGAAGCCTTCCTGCGCGCCGCGCGCGCGGCCCTGGCCGAGGTCGGCGACGCCAGCCTGGAACTCAACGGCCCGGTGCCCGCGCCGATGCCGCGCCGCGCCGGTTACCAGCGCGCGCAGCTGATCCTGTCGGCGCCGGAGCGGCGCGCGCTGCACGCCGCGCTGGACCGTGCGCTGCCCGCGATCCACGCGCTGCCCGAGGCACGCAAGGTGCGCTGGTCGTTGGATGTGGATCCGGCGGATTTGTATTGAGGCGACGGCGCGGCGGCGGCTTTTACCTCCCCCTTTGCTGAGGGGGATTGAGGGGGATTTGCTCTTTGCCGCTGGCGCGGCGCATCACGCCGCTCAACCCGCCAAAGGAAACTCCAGGCGCAGCGCCGTCCCCGACTCGCCCGACTCGATCCGCAGTTCGCCGCCCAAGCGCTGCGCGCGCGAACGCATGCTGGCCAGGCCCGCGCCGCCGTCGGCCTTCGCGGCCGCGCCGATGCCGTGGCCATCGTCGTCGATGCTCAGCTGCAGATGCCCGCCCGCGCGGCGCAGCGCCACGTCCACGCGCCGCGCGCGGCTGTGCTTGTAGACGTTGGTCAGCGCCTCCTGCAGCAGCCGCAGCAAGTCCAAGCTGCGCGCGCTGTCGAGTTCGATGCCATCCAGGTTCTGCAGTTGCCAGCGGCTGTCGATGTCGGCCGTTTCCAGCAGCCGCCCCAGCCGGTGCCGCAGCGGCGCCAGCTGCGCAGACAGGTCGGCGTGTTCGCGCGCGGTGCTGTCGATGACCAGGCGCAGGTCGTCGCGCAGTTCTTTCAGCGTGGCGATCAGCTGCGCCTTGGACGCGTCGGCCGGCGTCGCCTCCAGTTGGGCGATGGCGCCGACCAGGGTGCCGCCGAAACCGTCGTGCAGGTCGCGCACCAGCTGCAGGCGCTCGCCGGCCCGGCTATGCGCGAGCTCCAGCGCGTGCTGGCGCGCCAGCGTCTGCGCCAGTTCCGTGGTGGCGGCGTCCACCTCGCGCTTGAGCTCGAGGTTGAAGCCCTCTACCCGCCGCATCGCCGCGACGAAGCGATAGGACAGTACGAAGCCGATGCCGATCAGGGTCAGCAACGACGTCAGGCTCAACCAGTACGTGGTGCCGCCGATCCAGCCGAAAAACAGGGCGAAGTCGCGGAACGACACCAGTACCGGCAGCAGCAGACAGGCGGCCAGCACCAGCGCATCGGGGCGGCGGCTGCGCCAGGCCTGGACCAGGAACCAGCCGATGGCGACGTAGTAGCACAGCCCGCCGACGGCGAACCACAGATTGCGGTGCGGCCCGGTCCATGCCGGCAGCAGCGCCGCCGACAGCAGGGCCAGCACGCACAACGCCGCCAGCACGCGTTCCAGACGCGGGTAGCTGCGTTCGCAGTAGCGCAGCAGGAACAGCGCGTAACTGGCGCCCGCGCAGACGTAGAAGGCGGCGTTGAACGCCTGCCAGGCATCGGTGCTGGGCAAGGGCCGGATGCCGGTGGCGATGTGGTTGTAGCCGTACAGCGAACCGGCCAGTTCGGTCAGCGCGAACCAGCCGTACACGCTGTCCTTGCGCCGCAGCAGCCACATCAGCAGGAACACGCCGCCCAGCACCACCGCCATGGCCAGGTTGATGAGCTTGATGTCGTAGCGCTGGAAGCGCTCGCTGCGGTAGCGCTGTTGCAGCGCCTGCGGATCGCCCACGCGCACCGGGCCGGCGCCGGGCTGGTAGGCGGTCAGACCGGACACGCGCAGCCACACGGTGTTCTCGCCCGCGCGCAGCAGCGAAGCCGGCAGCAAGGCGTAATGCGGCGAGTTCCAGGTGCGCGACAGCGGTTCGACCAGGCTGGGGTCGCGCGCGACCGCTTCGCCGTTGACATAGATCGCGCCGCTCAGGCTCATGTAGTCGGCCAGCAACGCGGTCGGTGTCTGCGGGTCCTGCTGTTGCCAATGCAGGCGGTACCAGACCACGCCGTCGTGCTCGGGCCAGCGCTTGTGCCACAGATCCAGCAGTTGCACCGGCACCCAGCCCGCGGCCGGCGGCGCGGCGGCGCTCCAGTCCGAGCGAACGGCTTCGCCGCGATCCAGCACGGTGACGCCGGGTTCAACGGCGGCGTACGCGACGCCGGCGAAGGCGCAGGCCAGCAACGCGGGCAGCCACCACCGCAAGCCGGCGCGCAGCCATCCCGCGCCGGCACGATTCGGCTTCAGCTCAGCAGTCCCAGCGCGCGTGCCTCGAACACCGCGGCGGTGCGCGAGCCCACCGCCAGCTTGCGGTAGATGTTCTTGGTGTGGCATTCGATGGTGAGCTTGGACAGCGCCACCAGATCGGCGATCTCGCGATTGCTGAAGCCCTGCGCGACCAGGGCCAGGATTTCGCGCTCGCGCTCGGACAGCTGCGCCGCCGGTTCGGCCTGAGGCGCCGGCGGCGGCGCGGCCGGCAGCAGCGCCAGGATGCGCCGCGCGATCAGCGGATCGATCGGCGCGCCGCCGCGCTGCAGGCTCTTCAGCGACAGCCGCAGTTCCTCGTCGTCGCGGTCCTTGAGCAGGTAGCCGATCGCGCCGGCGTGCACCGCGGCCAGGATGGTCGCTTCCTCGGCATAGGCCGAGACGATCACTACGGGTTTGTCGGGCCAGCGTTGCGCGATCCAGGCGATCAGGTCCACACCGCTGCCGTCTGGCAGCTGTACGTCGACCAGGGCCAGGGCGCAGTCGTGGCGCTGCAGGTGTTCGCGTGCGGCCGCCAGGTCGGCGACCGCATCGATGCGCGCGTGCTCGCCGGTCAGCTCGCGCATCAGCCGGATCAGGCGCGCACGCGCGCTCGCGTCGTCTTCGACGATCAGCACCGGATTGAGCTCGATCGGCTGCGGCTGCATGCATTCCCCCGCCGCCGCGAACCTGCGGCGACGGCGGCAGTGTAACGCCCGGCCTGCGGCACGGGCACGGCCTGCGCGCGTGCGCCGCCGTATTGCGGCTCGGCCAGGGGCTGTTCGCGGCCTTCGTTGTTCCAGCGCCCTTCCGATCCGTCATTCCGGCGTAAGCCGGAACCCATTTCGATCTTGCTTGTAGCGCTTTCCCGTCTGGGCCAAGAACCAGCAGCAAAATGGGTTCCGGCTTACGCCGGAATGACGGGTTGGGACCGCTGCTGCAGCGCAGCCAGCACTGCGGCGCGCAAGCCCGCCACGTCGCCGGCCGCCACCGGCGTCCAGGGCAGCGAGTCCGGCAAGCCGCAGGCCGGCGTGGCCACCACCGGCATACCCGCGGCGATCGCGCCCAGCAGTGCGCGCGGCTGGTGTTCGACCCAGGCCGGCAACACCACCGCATCGGCTTCCAGCAGCCCTAGCCGATACGACACCACGCGCCGCAGCGTGGCGCGGCCCGCATCCAGCGCGCGCTCGCTGTCGCCCGGCGGCAGCAGGATCTCGACATCTTCCCCGTGCAAGGCCTGCAGCAACTCCAGGATGCCTTTGCGCGCCAAGGGCGAAGCGGGGAAGAACACGCGCGCACGCGCACCTGCGGCGATGCGTTCGGCCGCCGGCACCGCCTCGGGTAGCGCCCACGGCAGGGCCCGAGCGCGCGCGCCGGCCAGGGCCAGCAACTGCGCATGCGGGCTCCACCAGGACTCGGCCGCCTGCAGCGCCTGCCACTCGTCGTCGATCAACGCCGGGTCGGCGCGGAAGTCGCGCAGCGAACGCACCTGCGGATGCCGGCGCACCGCTGCGTCCAGTTCGTCCTGCAGCGCGCGCATCGGCAGCGCGGTCATCAGCACCGCGTAGCGGCGGCCGGCCAGCTCGCCCTCGCGCCACAGGAACGGCAGCAGGCTTTGCGGCAGCACCAGGTCCAGGTCCTGCGGACGCAGCTGCCGGGCCAGGTCGCGTGCGTGCGCGCGCTGCTGCGCCAGGCGCACTTGCGGCAGCGCCTGCCCGCGCCAGCGCCCGTAGCGCCAGGCCAGCGACTGGGTCACGCGCCGCCAAGGCGCCTGCGCGGGGAAGCGCCGGCCGCCCGGGCCGAACACGCGGTCGTCCTCGCTGCGCTGCTCGGCTAATGCAGCGCGAAATTCGGGCCAAGCCTCTTCCATCCACCACAAGCGGCGCAGGCCGCCGCCGCTGGCACCGGTATGGCGATGGCATTCGTGCTGGCCGCAGCTGCCGCAGTCGTTGCCGGGCGTGGGCGGGCGCCGCGGCGCCACCGCCATCGGCCAGGCCTGCGCGGCCGCATCGCGATGGCCGCGGATGCGCAGGCGCAGGCGCTGCGCGTCCATCTCCGCTTCCAGCCGCCACGCGAACGGGGCGCTGAAGCGCAGGTCCAGATAGTTCCAGAACACGGTCGCGTCGCGGTCCTGCTCGGCCAGCGAGCCGGGCAGCACGCGCGAATGCCGGTGCCGCTCCAGCACCGTCAACCCGGCGCGCACCGCGCCGTCGTAGAGCGCGTTGCTGAGCTGGCACAGGCCGCCGCCCACGGCCGGAATCAGGCAGCCTTCGCGCAGTTCGCGGCCCACCGCGTAGCCGCGGCGCCGGGTCGCGCGGCCGACCTGTTTCCAGAAACCGAAGCGGGCGCCCGCCGCCACTTCGATGCCGTCCAGCCGCTTCAAGGCCAGGCGCAGGTTCTGCAGCTTGCCGGCGACCAGCAGCGGGTCGGCCTCGTCGCGCGGCCACAGCGGGCTTTCGAATTCGGCCAGCACCGGTGCATGCGCCAGCGACTGCGCGCGCGCATGCCGACGCGGACGCTGCGCATCGGCCGCGTCGCGCAGCGCGCGCAGCACGCGCAGGCCCCAGGCCTTGCACGCGAACACCCAGGCCTCGCGGCGCGTGGGCAAGGCCGTCGCCACCGTCGCCATCGCCACGCTGTTCATGCCGTCCCCATCCTGGCGTCCCCTTCCCCCGATCGCGCCCGCATCGCGGCCGCGTCACTTGCTCTTGGCTTTGACCTTCGGTTTGGCGCTTTGCTGCGGCCGCTCGCGAATCCACACGATCTGGTTGTCGCGGCGCACGTCGAACAGGCCGGTGGCCTCGATCAGATCGCTGAGCTTGCGGTAGCCGTAGTTGCGCGAATCGAACGAAGCCTGGTTGCCGATCTGATGGCCCACCGCGCCCAGGTGCGACCAGCCGTCGTCGCCGCTGACCGCGTCCACCGCGCGCCGCAGCATGCGCAGCATGCGCTGGTCCTCGCCCAGGTCCTGGGCGCTGCGCGGCGGCGTGCTCGCGCGCTCTTCGGCCGGTACGTCGGCGCCGGCCGGCTGGCCCAGCGCCTCGATGTAGGTGAACTTGGAGCAGGCGTTGACGAAGGGCTCGGGCGTCTTCTGCTCGCCGAAACCGTAGACCTTGACCCCGTCGGTGAGCAGGCGCATCACCAGCGGGGTGAAATCCGCGTCGGAGGACACGATCGCGAAGCCGTCCAGGTTGCGCGCGTACAGCAGGTCCATCGCGTCGATGACCATGGCCATGTCCGAGGCGTTCTTGCCCTTGCTGTAGGCGAACTGCTGGATCGGCCGGATCGCGTACTCGTGCAGCACCGCCTCCCAGCCCTTCAGGCTCTGGCTCTTCCAGTTGCCGTAGGCGCGGCGCACGTTGGCCACGCCGTAGCGTGCCACCTCGGCCAGGATCACCTCGATCTTCGCCGCCGGCGCGTTGTCGGCGTCGATCAGCAGGGCGATGCGCTTTTCTTCTACGGTGGCGGTGGCGGCCATGCGCGCGCTCCCGGGCCGGGCCGGCCCTGTCGCGGCCAGCCTAGCGCAACCGCGCGCGTGGCGCGTGGCAGAAGATAGGCCGGCTTCATCCACCGGCCCGGCGCGATGCGAGACAATGGCGCCGATACCAACGACAGAAGATGAAACCCCCATGACCAGCCAACTCGAACACCTGCGGGCGCTGTCCGCCGTGGTCGCCGACACCGGCGACATCGAGGCGATCGCGCGCTTCCGCCCGCAGGACGCCACCACCAATCCCTCGCTGCTGCTGAAAGCCGCGGCCCTGCCGGCCTACGCGCCCTTGCTGGACGCGGCCGTGGCCCAGGCCCAGGGCGTGAGCGTCCAGGAGCGCGTGACCGACGCCGGCGACCGCCTGGCCGTGGCCATCGGCGGCGAGATCCTCAAGCTCATCCCCGGCCGCGTCTCCACCGAAGTGGACGCGCGCCTGAGCTTCGACACCGAAGCCACCCTGGCCAAGGCGCGCCGCCTGGTGCAGCTGTACGCCGACGCCGGCATCGGCCGCGAGCGCCTGCTGATCAAGATCGCCTCGACCTGGGAAGGCATCCGCGCGGCCGAGCAACTCGAGCGCGAAGGCATCCACTGCAACCTGACCCTGCTGTTCTCCTTCGCCCAGGCCGTGGCCTGCGCCGAGGCCGGCGTGTACCTGATCTCGCCCTTCGTCGGCCGCATCCTGGACTGGCACCTGGCCAACGGCATGAGCGCGCCTGCCGACCCGCAGGACGACCCCGGCGTGCAGTCGGTGCAGAGCATCTGGCGCTACTACAAGACCTGCGGCTACCGGACCGTGGTCATGGGCGCGAGCTTCCGCAACGTCGGCCAGGTGCTGGCGCTGGCCGGCTGCGACCGCCTGACCATCTCGCCGGAACTGCTGGGCGAGCTGGACGCACGCCAGGGCGAGGTGCCGCGCGCGCTGGTCGACGACGGCCTGCGCGTGGAGCCCGGCCCGCGCCTGAGCGAGGCCGAGTTCCGCTGGCTGCACAACCAGGACGCGATGGCCACCGACAAGCTCGCCGACGGCATCCGCCGTTTCGCCGCCGACCAGCACACGCTGGAAGAACGGCTGCGCCAGCGCCTGGAAAGCTGAGGGCGCGCGCATGAATCACGAACCTCCACGAGCGGGCGACGGCAGCCGCGAACCGAACCCGCACATCCCGCACATCGTCATCGTCGGCGGCGGCTTCGGCGGCCTGTGGGCCACGCGCGCGCTGGCCTCGGCCGGCGTGCGCATCACCCTGATCGACCGCCGCAACCACCACCTGTTCCAGCCGCTGCTCTACCAGGTGGCCACCGCCGGCCTGTCGGCGCCGGACATCGCCGCGCCGCTGCGCCACATCCTGCGCAGCCAGCGCAACGTCGAGGTGCGGCTGGGCGAAGTGACCGGCCTGGACCCGGCCGCGCGCGAAGTCCGGCTCGGCGACGGCGAACGCATCGGCTACGACTACCTGCTGCTGGCCAGCGGCGCCAGCCATGCCTACTTCGGCCACGACGACTGGGCCGACGACGCGCCCGGCCTGAAGAACCTGGACGACGCGCTGCACATCCGCCGGCGCCTGCTGCTGGCGTTCGAACGCGCCGAAGCGGCCGACGACGAGGCCGAACGCGCGGCCTGGCTCAGCTTCGCCGTGGTCGGCGGCGGCCCCACCGGCGTCGAACTGGCCGGCACCCTGGCCGAGATCGCGCGCAAGACCCTGCGCCGCGAGTTCCGCCGCATCGACCCGGCACAGGCCAAGGTGCGGCTGATCGAAGCCGGGCCGCGGGTGTTGTCGAGCTTCCCCGAGGAGTTGTCGGAGAAGGCGCGCGCGCAGCTGCAGAAACTGGGCGTGGAAGTGGTCACCGGTACCCCGGTCAGCGCCATCGACGAACGCGGCTACACCTTGGGCGAGGCCTTCGTGCCCGCGCGCACCGTGGTCTGGGCCGCCGGCGTGGCGGCGTCCAAGCTCGGCGCGTTGCTGGACGCCCCGCGCGACCGCGCCGGCCGCATCCAGGTGCAGCCCGACCTCAGCGTGCCGGGCCATCCGCGCATCTTCGTCGCCGGCGACCTGGCCAGCGTGCAGCAGGACGGCAAGCCGGTGCCCGGCGTCGCACCCGCGGCCAAGCAGATGGGCGCGCACGTGGCGCGCGCGATCCGCGCGCGTCTGGCCGGTCAGTCCGCGCCCGCGTTCCGTTACAAGGACTACGGCAACCTGGCCACCATCGGCCGCATGGCCGCGGTGGTGGACGTGCACGGCTTCAAGCTATCGGGCGTGCTGGCCTGGTGGTTCTGGCTGGCCGCGCACGTGTTCTTCCTGATCGGCTTCCGCAACCGGGTGATCGTGCTGGTCAACTGGGCCTGGGCGTACTGGAGCTACCAGCGCCACGCGCGCATCATCCTGGGCGACGACGAATCGCCGCCGTAGCGTTTCAACGCAGCGGCGCGCGCGCGCCGTTCGCGTCCACCCGCCACCAGCGGCCGTCTTCGTACAAGGCGGCCTGCGCCACCGCATCGGGCGCGTGCATGTCCAGATCCAGGGCCAGCACGCGCCCGTTCTGTTGCAGGCGCACGTTGGGCACGATGGTGTGGCCGATGGCGATGCGGCGCACGCCGTAGCGCTGCAGCGCGCGGTCCAGGTGCGCGGACGGATCGGCGTCGCGCGCGTATTTGGGATCGTCGGGCAAAGCCATGCCGCGGTACCAGGTGACGCCGCTGCGGCCGAGCACGGCCGCGGCCGCCTCGGGCATCTCGTCCAGCGGGGTGCCGTAGTGCGGGCGCGCGACCGCGTTGGCGGCGGCCACGTCCAGGTCGCGATCCAGGAACGCCGCACTGATCCCGCCGTGCACCAGCAAGGTGTCGCCGACGCGCGCGATCACCGGCTTGCTGCGCAGCCACGCGCCCAGCACCGAACGTTCGCCGAACAGCGCCTGCTCGCCCAGCGCGGCTTGCGTGGCCACCAGGTGGCGCGGCCAGTACTTCATGCGCCCGGACAGGCCGAGCTGTTCGTGGTTGCCCAGCACGTAATGCACGCGGCCGCCCGCGCGGCGCGCTTCGTCGTCCAGGCGGTAGATCAGCCACAACAGCGGCAGCATGTCGCGGCCGCGGTCGACGAAGTCGCCGACCAGGGCGATGTGGCCGTCGCCGTAGCGCCAGTGCAGCTTTTCGTCGACCACGCCCTGCGCGCGCAGCAGCGCGGTGTAGCGGTCGAACTCGCCCTCCATGTCCGACAGCACCAGCAGCCTGGCCGGCTGCGCGGGAGTGTCGCCGTCCTCGGCCGCCGGCGTGGGCCGCAGCGTCACTTCGAAGCGCGTACGCACCGGATCGCCGACCTCCACCGTCAGCGTGGGCGCGGGCTGCAACGGCAGCCGGCGTTCGTGCACGCGCCATTGCGCGCCGTCGCGCCGGGTCGCGACCACGCGGTAACCGCTGCCGTCGACGAACACGTGCGGACCATCCTGATCGAGCGCCGGGCGCTGCATCCACTGCAGGCGCTGCGCGTCCGCATCCCAGCCCAGGGCCACGTTGCCGCTGCCGTCCTTGAGCTTCCAGCCGCCGAACACCACCAGCCCGGCCACCGTCGCCAGCGCCAGCAACAGCGCACAGGTCAGCCATTTCGCCGCTCGCCGCATCGCAGGTCCTCGCGCGCGCCGATGGCGCGCCTGCGGCCGATGCTAGCAAGCGGCCAAACAAAACGGCCCGGTTTCCCGGGCCGTCGTGCTTAGGCTGCGCGCTCGCGGATCAGGCCGCGAACAGCGCGCGCATCTTCTTCAGCGCGTTGGCCTCGATCTGGCGGATGCGCTCGGCGCTGACGCCGTACTCGTCGGCCAGTTCCTGCAGCGTGACCTTGCTGTCGGCGTCCAGCCAGCGGCGCTTGACGATGTCGCGCGAACGCTGGTCCAGGCCGGCCATGCCTTCGCGCAGCAGGGCGAGCTGATTGTCTTCCTCGTCCTCGCGCTCGTAGCTCTGCGAGGGGTCTTCGTCGTGCGCGCGCAGGTAGGCGGCCGGCGACGGCGGAGCGTGGTCGTCGTCCTCGTCGGCCGGCGCATCGAAACCGATGTCGCGGCCGGACAGGCGCGATTCCATCTCCAGCACTTCGCGCTCGGACACGTTGAGGTCCTGGGCGACCAGGCGCACTTCCTCGGCGTTCATCCAGCCCAGGCGGGTCTTGGACTTGCGCAGATTGAAGAACAGCTTGCGCTGGGCCTTGGTCGTGGCGACCTTCACGATGCGCCAGTTCTTGAGGATGAACTCGTGCATCTCGGCGCGGATCCAGTGCACCGCGAAGGAGACCAGGCGCACGCCCTGTTCCGGGTCGAAGCGCTTGACCGCCTTCATCAGGCCGATATTGCCTTCCTGGATCAGGTCGCCGATCTGCAGGCCATAGCCGTTGTAGCCGCGCGCCACGTGGACCACGAAGCGCAGATGGGAATGGACCAGCTCGCGCGCGGCGTCGAGGTCCTCGCCATCGCGGTAGCGGCGGGCCAGGGCCTGTTCGTCCTCGGCGGTGAGCACCGGAATGCGGTGCACCGCGCCGATGTAGGCGTCCAGCGAACCCAGCGCGCTGGGAACCGGCAGGCTGTTGGAAACGAGGGCGTTGGAAGCGGAGATTTGGCTCATGGGGGTCATCTTAGCAGTCGGGGTCTATGACTGCTAAAGACCCCGGAAGTTCCGCAGTGTTGCACCGGTAGAACGTCCCCCGGGCCGGCGCGGTGCCTGCGCCGCCCCGAGGGGGCACTCAGAATATTCATTGCAGATCAATCGCTTATGACAGCACAGCCGGCGTATGCCGAGGGTGAATCCGGCGCCGGCCTGGCCGCCGCTCCCCGGGCGCTGAGCGCCGGCTGACTGAACCCAGATGGGGCCGGCCCCAGCGGGCCCAAGCCTGACCTTCGGCAGGGGGGACCGCCCTCGATTGGGCGGCCCCGCCCCGGCGGCGGGCCTAAGGCTGGCCGCCCGCTGCGGCCGCGCCGGAGACCTCGCGGATCGCGTCCGCCACGGCCTTCGGGTTTTCGCGGTGGAGGTTGTGCCCGGTGGCGAAGTAGCGGTGCGTGCCGTGAGAGAAGCCGGCGAACAGCGCCGCGTGCTGGGCCTTCCACAACGATTTGCCCTGCGCGGTTTCCTCGAACACGAACGGCTCGTCGGCGACCTGGGTGGCGGTCAGCAAGGCGACCGGCAGGTCGGGCATGGTGCGCGGCGTGGCGGTGTCCGCGCTGTCCAGTTGCTCGATCAGCAGCGTGTAGTCGCCACGCAGGGACGGCGGCAGCATCGACAGCATCGCCTGGTCGTCGGCCTTCACCCGCTCGCGGTCGGCCGCCATGAAGGCATGTCGCTGCTGCAGGGTGGCCGGGTCCACCAGGACCAGGGCCTGTACGCGCTGAGGATGGCGGCGTGCGAACTCGGTGGCCAGCAGGCCGCCGTAGGAGTGGCCCACCAGCACGACCTTGCGGCCCGGTGCCAGCGTGTCGATCACCGCGCCCAAATCCTGCAGGTGCGCTTCGATCGTCTTGGGCTTGCCGTCGCTGCCCGACCGGCCCAGGCCCGCCCGGGCATAGGCGATGCAGCGGCAGTCGGCGCCCAGGTCGGCGATCACGTCCTTCCACACGCCCGCGCCCTGGCCGAAACCGGACTCGAACACCACCACGGTGGCGCCATCGCCCTGTTGCTCGGCCTGCAGGGCATAACCCGCGCGCCGCACTTCGATCCCGCCGGCCTGCGCCAAGGGGGTGGCCAGCACGGCGGCAGCCCCCAGCGCGGCCAGTGCCGCCCAACGCTTGATCATTCGGTACTCCCCTCAGCGCACGCCCGTCCGGGCCGGCGCGACTGTCAGTGGCGTGGGCGGATCAGCGGAAGCGCTGCGCGGTCTGGCTGGGGACGTAGGCCGGGGCCAGACCATAGCCGCTGCTGGAGCCGTAGCCGACGCCGAAGGCGCGTTCGCGCGGCTGCGGGCGGGCCGCCAGGGCGGCGACCTGGTCGCGGTTGCGCGGGCGGGGCAGATGGGTGGAGAACAGGGAGACGAGGACGTTCATGTCGGTGGCCTTGGCGGTGTGATCTGGTGTGTTGGTAAAGTACAACACCAGATCAAACCCTTCCATAGGCCGGAAGTCACCCGCTCGAAAGCCGGGTCGCCGGACAGGAGCCCGGCGCATCGAGCCCCTGCCTGGCGCTCAGCGGCCGAACAGCTTGCGCGCGTTGCCGGAGCGGATCTTGGCCTTCTCTTCGGCGGTCAGGTCGAGCCGCTCCAGCGCGTCCACGGCCCGGCCCAGACCGAGCTGCGGGTAGTCGGAGCCCAGCAGCACCTGGCCGATGCCGACGTTGCGCAGGGTCCAGACGAACTCGGGCTCGATCGGCGAATCCGCCGCCAGCACCGCCGTGGCGGAGATGTCGAAGTAGATGTTGTCGGCGAAGAAATCCTGCGCCGTGCGCGCCAGCGCGAGCATGTTCCAGAAGCGGAAGTTCATGCCGCCGATGTGGGCGAAGATGAACTTGGTCTTCGGCGCCTGAATCGCCAGGTTGAACAAGCGCTCGCTATCGCCGGGCAGGATGTTGGCGTTGTCCATCAGCACGATCAGGCCCAGGGTGCCGGCATGGCGCACCAAGGCGAGCGTGCGCGGATCGGCGGCATCGAACTTCTGCGTGTGCGGATGGATCTTCAGCATCTTCACGCCCTGCCGCGCCACGCGCGTCAGTTCGTCCAGCGCCGCCTGCCCGTCGTAGGGATGCACGGTGGCCACCGGCACCAGCTCCGGGTGCTTGGCCGCGAGCGCGATAACCGAATCGTTGCCGGCGCGGATCTTGTCCAACTCGCCCTGCAAGGCCTGATGCGGGCCGCCGAACCACATCACCGCCGCGCCGGACAGTTCGAGGTCCGACTTGGCCACGTCCGCGCGGTATTCGCGCAGCGAAGCTTCGCCCTCGCGCAAATGGACGTGCACGTCGAAGACCGGCTCCTTCGCGGCAACGGGAGCGGATACGAAAACGCAGAGGAGGCAAGACAGGATCGCGAGGGTGCGCGGCATGGCGGCGAGGGCTCAGGCGGAAAGATCGAAGTCTAAGGCTAGACCGGATATTCCGCCTTTCGCGCATGCGAACCCATGATGTGCCAGGTAAGGCGCCGACCGCACCGCCGCCCATGGACGCCCGACCCGGCATGCGGATCGGGCGTCGCGACAAGCGGACGTCGAATGCATCCCCTCTCCCGCTTGCGGGGTGAGGGGCAGCGCTTGCGAGCCACTGGCTCGCGCTGCACCGAACGCCCGACCGCGGTGCGGTCGGGCCGGGGTGCGGCTAGGGTGAGGGGGTGAGCGCGGCGAATGCTTTTGCCCCTCACGCGAGCGCCCGTCGGTGCGGGCGCGCGCTCGGTCGAGCGCGTGTCAGTCGAGCTTGTATTCGAACTGCAGCGCGAACTCGCGCCCCACCGGGCTGTAGACCTCGTAGAAGTACGGGAAAGAACTGTTGGTCTCGTCGTGCGGGTGCAGGCTGTTGAACAGGTTGTTGACGTAGAACTTCAGCTCGGCCTTGTCGGTGATGCGCTTGCCCACGTTGGCGTTCCACAGGAAATGGACGCCGGTGCGGCCCTGACCGTTGAACTTGGGCAGGCTGCCGTAGCGGGTGGTGAACAGGCTGGCCGACCAGGCGTCGCGGCGCCAATCCAGGCCTGCGGTGACGCGGCTGCGGAAATCCAGGTTGTCTTCGTCGTCGCGCCAATCGCCTTCGATCCGGTCGGTGGCCAGCACCTGGCGTTCGGACTTGAGCGTGTGCGACCAGTTGAGCCGGACGTTGTAGCGCCCGTAACGCTCGGTGCCGATCCGCCAGTTCAATCCGGCGTCGATGCCGGCGACGCGGCGGAAGGACTGATTGATCGGCAGCGAGCGCACCTGGGTCACGCGGCCAATGCTCTGCCCGTCTTCCGGCGTGCGCGTGACCAGCCCGGTGACCAGCTGGCAGTAGGCCGAATCGCCGGCGAAACCGAACGGCTGGCCGCTGAGGGTCTTGCCGGTGCGGCAGCCGGCCTCGTCGGCCAGGATCGAGGTGCTGGAAATGCGTTCCAGCGCGCCGTTGAGTTCGATATTCCAGTAGTCGGCGTTGACCGACAGGCCCTCGGCGATGTCCCAGACCAGGCCCGCGCTCCAGGACTTGCCGGTTTCCTCTTCCAGGTTGGGATCGCCCTCGGTGACGGTGAACATGGTGTAGCCGTAACCCGAGCAGCCCGGATTGGCGCCGGCGGCGATGCAGCGCCAGGTATCCGTGGCCGAGCCGAAGCTGCCGCTGCCTTCGCTGAACACCCAGTGCAGGTCGGGCGCCTTGAAGCTGGTGGCGTAGCTGCCGCGGATCAGCAGCGAATCGGTCGGACGCCATTCCAGGCCGGCGTTCCAGGTTTTCGCGTCATCCACCGCGGTGATGTCGTCGTACTTGTCGAAGCGCCCGGCCAGGCTGGCCTTCAAGGTCTGGGTGATCGGAAGGCTGAACTCGATGCCGGCCGCATAGCGGTCGCGCTCGCCGCCGCCATTGGTGCCGGTGAGGTTGTACAGCTGGACCACGCCCGGCTGCACGCGCGGATCGCTGTCCAGCCGGTAACCCTGGCGGCTGGCCTCCAGGATCGCCGCCATGCCCAGCGGCCCGGCCGGCAGCTCGAACAGGTCGCCGCTGAGCACGAAGCTGCCGGTGCTCACCCAGGACTCGGCTTGGTACTTGGCCAGGGTCGAGATCGACGCGTACTCGGCCGGCGTGAGCGGGCGCAGCCAGCGCTCCAGGTTCAAGCGGTGGATCGGCGTGCCGTTGGGCCGCGTGCCCAACTGCGGGCCGAAGAAGAACTCGTTGACCTTGTTGCCGACCATGCGGCGGCGGGTGCGCTCAAAATCGTATTCGGCGCGGCTGAGCGTGGCGTCCCAATCGAAGCGATCTCCCAACTGCCCGCGCAGGCCGACGGCCAGGTCGAAGGAGCGCTCCTTGTAGTGCTGGTTCATGTCCTCCACGCCGCCCAGATCCACCGGCGTGAGCAGGCGGGTCGGCGCGATGACGGCGTTGAATTGCGGGTCGAAGAAATCGCCGCGGCGGCCGACGCCGTCGGTGTGCGGACCGGTGATGCTTTCGAAGCCGCCCAGCGACTCGGCCTTGGCGTCCCACACCTGCACCGAGGCCCAGCCCTCCAGGCGTTCGGAAAAGTCGTAGTTGCCGAAGACGTAGGCGGCGGCCTCGTTCTTGCCCTTGCTCAGGTGCACGTAACGCGGGTCGTTCCAGCTGCCGCAGGCGTTGCCCAGGGCCTGCACGTTGCCGCCGCTGATGCGGCGGTAGGTCCAGTCGGTGAACTCGCCGCCCCAGCGCGCGCAGGTGCCGGCCGGCAGCGCGATCAGCGGATTGCTGCTGCTGGTGCCGCCGCGGCGGATGCGCAACGCCGCGGTCGGCTCCACGCCCAGGCGCCGGTCGGCGGCCGGGTTTTTGCGCAGGTCCCAGCCGTCGCGCTGGAAGCCGTACAGCAGTTCCTGGTTGTAGTACTGCAGGGCGTAGGTCAGGCTCCAGTGCTCGCCGATCCGGCCGCCGGTCCATTGCGCGTCGACGCGGTCGCGCCCGCCCATGCCGCTGGTGCCGGCGCGCAGCTTGAAGGTATCGCCCTGGTAGTCGCGCTTGAGCACCACGTTGACCACGCCCGACACCGCATCGGCGCCGTAGATGGCCGAGGCGCCGCCGGCCAACACCTCGATGCGCTCCACCGCGCCGGAGGGGATGTTGCCGAAGTTCTGGAAGTTGCTGCGGCCCTCGTACGGAAAGGGATAGTCCGCGGCGCGGCGGCCATTGATCAGCAGCAGCGAGCGGCCGGGGCCCAGGCCGCGCAGGTTGAGCGGATGGGCGTTAGCGGAGAAGCCGCCGGACAGTTCGGTCTCGACCGCGCCGCTGGCCATGACCAGCGATTCCAGCGCCTCGAACACGGTGGCGTGGCCCTCGTTTTCGATCTGCTCGGCGGAGATGATCGTGACCGGCGACGGGCCTTCGATCTCGGCGCGCTTGATCCGCGAGCCGGTGACTTCCACCGTCGCGATCTCGGTGGTTTCCAGCGGCTCCTCGGCGGCCGCGGGTTTGGCCACGGGCTTCGCCGCCGGACGCGGCGCCGGACGCGCGGCCGGCTCGGCGGCGCGGACCACGGTGATCACGCCGGCGCGCGTGCTGCGATGGGTCAGGCCGCTGCCCACCAGCACCTTGTCCAGCGCCTGGTTCACCGTGTACTTGCCCGCCAGCTGCGGCGCCGTGCGTCCGCGCACCAGGTCCGGCGGCACCAGGATCTGCACGCCGGCCGCTTCGGCCAAGCGGTTGAGCGCGTCGCCCAAGGGCTGGCTGGGCAGCGCGAACTGATGCGCCGCCGCCTGCTGGGCCGTCGCCAGCGGCGCGGCACCCAACAGCGACAGGCCCAGGGCGGTCGCCAGGGCGGCGGCCATGGGATGGCGGCGGCGGCGAACCGTCGTCGTGGTGTTCTTCATCGAATCGTCCCCTCGTGCGTTCGGAATACTGCGGTAAACCACACAGAACTGCCCCCTATTGCAGGCAGACGCAGCGATCGCGGCGGTCCTCACTTCGCCGATGCAGGCGCTTTCCCGCGCCTGGAGCGGGTTCGCGGCGGCCGGTAGACGCAGGCGAACGGCGGTTCCTCAGCGCCGGCCGGATCGGTTGCGCCGCGCCAGCGGCGCGCTTAAGTTCTGCGGCGGATCGCACCCTCCGGACAGCCAGCCGCGTGAGCGACACGACACCCGCCAGCGACCACGACGACAGCACCGGCGCCGACCTGCGCTGGGACCGCGTGCACGTGCAGCGCCTGCGCCCGGCGTTGCTGCGCTATTTCCGCCGTCACCTGGCGCAGCAGGCCGAGGACGCCGAGGACCTGGCCCAGGAGACCCTGGTCCGGCTGGCGCGCGCGCAGGTGCAGCCGGACAACGCCGAAGCCTATGCGCTGCGGATCGCGTCCAACCTGCTGCGCGACCGCTACCGCCGCGACCGCAGCCACCACGCCGAGCGCCACGAGCCGCTGGATGCGGGCCTGGACGAACTGCCCAGTGAGGAACCCGGCAGCGATCACGTCTACGCAAGCAAGGAGCGGCTGGAACGCCTGCTTTCGGCCCTGGACGAGCTGTCGCCCCGGTGCCGGCAGGTGTTCCTGCTGCAGCGCTACGAAGGCATGACCTACACCGCCATCGCACGGCAGTTGCAGGTCAGCGTGAGCGCAGTGGAGAAACACATGATGCGCGCCCTGCTGCACCTGCAGGCGCGATTGGCGGAGCCATGAACAAACCTGACCTCAGCCTCGTCCACGACGGGGACCGCATCGACCAGCAGGCCGCGTTCTGGTTCGCGCGCCTGCGCGCGGACGACGTCAGCCAGAGCGACCGCGAGGCCTGGCAGCGCTGGCTGGAGCAGGCGCGCGCGCACCGCGAGGCGTATGCGCGGGTCGAGGCGCTGTGGTCGGCGCTGGGCGAGTTCGCCACGGCACCGGGTATAGGCGAGCGCCTGGGCGCCTCGCTGGCGCCGGCACCGGCCGCCTTGCCGACACCGGCGATCTCGCGCCGGCACGAACCGCCGCGGCGTCGGCGCTGGCCCGCCGCGCTCGCCGTCAGCGTGGCGCTGATCGCGGCCGGCGCCTACTTCGCCCTGCGCTCGAGCGCTCCGGCCGAAGCGGACTACCGCACCGAGACCGGCGAACGCCGCTCCCTGCAACTGGAGGACGGCACCCGCGTGGACCTGGACGCGGGCACGCGCCTGCACGTGCGCTACGACCGCCGCGGCCGCAGCGTGCGCCTGGAACAGGGGCGCGCGTTCTTCCAGGTGGCCAAGGACACGGCACGTCCGTTCGAGGTCAGCACCGACGCCGGCAGCGTGCGCGCACTGGGCACCCAATTCGAAGTCGCGCGCCTGGCCGGCGCGTCCGACGTCGCCCTGTACGAGGGCAGCGTGGAACTGCGCGCGCGTGCGCAGGCCCCGCAACCCTTCGGCCGCTTGGGCGTGCTGGTGCCGGGCCAGCGTGCGCGCCTGTCCAACGACGCGATGCAGGTCGCCGACAGCGGCGTGGCCGCCGGCTCGCGCCCGGGCTGGATGTCGGGCCGGCTGGTGTTCAACGAAACCCCGCTGGCCGAGGCGGTGGCCGAGTTCAACCGCTACAACCGCACCGGCGTGGTGCTCGCCGATCCGGCGCTGAACGCGCAACGCATCAGCGGCGTGTTCCGCGGCGACGATGCGGAGGGCTTCGTCCAGGCGGTGAGCGAGGTCTACGGCATCCCCGAGCACCATGCCGCCGACGGCACGCACGTATTGGGGACCGCGCCATGAACCTGCGCAGCGCCCTGTCGATCCTGGCGCTCGGCGCCGGCCTGCTGCTGGGCGCGGCTGCGTCCGCCGCTGAGCCGGCCGAGCAACCCGTCGCGCCGTTCGACGACGGCCCCTACGTATTCGAACAGCCCTCGCGCCGCTACCGGGCCTGGTGGATCTGCCAGGGCGAAGTCGTACGGCAGGAACAACGCGCCCGCCGCAAGGGCACCATCATCGAATCGCGCTGCGGCTATCCGCATGCGCTGCGTATACCCGGTGCGGAAGCCGATCGACCCGTGGCTTACAGCGGCGGACGCATCGTCGCGCTGTCGGATATCCACGGTCAGTACCAGGTGATGCGGCGGCTGTTGCGCGCGCACGGCGTGATCGACGGCAACGACCACTGGGCGCTGGGCCGCGACCATCTGGTCGTCACCGGCGACGTATTCGATCGCGGCCCCCAGGTCACCGAGACTTTCTGGCTGCTGTTCCAACTGCAGCACGAAGCGCAGGCGGCCGGCGGCGCGGTGCACTTCCTGCTGGGCAATCACGAAACCATGGTGCTGTACGGCGACCTGCGCTACGTCAATCCCAAATACCTGGAGAGCGCGCGCCTGCTCGGCCGCCCCTACCCCGCGCTGTACGGCGCCGACAGCGTCATCGGCGCCTGGCTGCGTACCCGGCCGGTGATGCTGCGGCTAGGCGACACCCTGTTCCTGCACGGCGGCATCGCACCGGAAAACCTGGACCTGGTGAGCGCCATGGACGCCACCAACGCCGCCTACCGCGCTTCGCTGGGCCGGCCCAAGGACGCGGTGCGCGCCGACCCCGCCACCGCCCGTCTCTACGACGGCAAGCGCAGCCCGATCTGGTACCGCGGTTACTTCAATGGCGACCTGTCCACCGCTGACGTGCAGGCGCTGCTGCAACGCTCGGGCCTGGCCCGCATCGTCGTGGGCCATACCACCATGGGCGAGGTCGCCAGCTTCCATGGCGGCCGCATCGTCGCCATCGACAGCGGCATCAAGCGCGGCGAATCCGGGCAGCTGTTGTTCATCGAGGACGGCAAGCTGAGCCGCGGGCTGATGGACGGACGCCGCGAAGCGCTGCCCGAATTGCAGTCGGTGCCCGAAGACAAGGACTGATGCACCGGCGGCCGACCGCTACGCTTCGCGTTCGCTGGGCCAGTCGTGGTGCAAGTAGGCGATGAAGTCGTGGTTGCTGTCGTACACGTCGAACTGATGCCTGATTCCGGCCAGGGCCAGAACGGACGAGACGGATTTCGCCTCTCGCAGGAGAGGCTCCGCGGAGCCGGCATCGGCCTCGACCATCGATGCGTCGCCGCAATCGCCACAGCAGTACCGAAAGATGAAGCGGGTCTCGCCTTCGACGCGCACCGAGTACTCGTCTTCGGAAACCCGCAGTCCACCCGCTCGCAGATGCCGAACCAAATCGGCCTTGGATGGCCAAGGCGAGCACTCGCCGGAAAGGGTTACGAAGAAATCCGTCATGAGCGCTGCAGCCACGACCGCATCGATGCGCCGGCGTTCAGCTGATCCATAGCATTTGCTCTTGGACAATCGACCAGCCCGCGCCGGAACGGGACAGCAGATAGACCATCCCCTTGCCGCACAAGCCCCCGCAAGAGTGCGCGACGTAGATCAATGCCTGCTGGCGGTCTTTCGTCAGTACCGGCCGGCCGATCCGGACGATCCCGCTGGCACCCGGATACTTGCGGTAGAAATCGTCCCACCAGCCACCGGCGAAGGCGCGCTCGATGTTGGCTTCGCTCTCCACCTGGGTTCCACGGATACCCGCCAGCAGGAGCGGGTGCGGCTCCCGGTTGGCCAGCAGGAGTTCTTCGCGGAGCTTGCGCGGCATGGACGCATCCAGCTCGGCGGCAAGCAGGGAATCGGCCATCGCGGAGAGGCAGGAAGTTTTCGCCTCGGCCTCGCCTTGCGGCGCGAAGCACTGCGACCGATCGGTCAAGATGAGAATGCGCGCGGGCTCGGCTTGAGGCGGCTGCCCCGCTTTGGGCGGAGCCGGCACTCGGCCACCGGCCGGCTTCTGCGCGAGCACGCTGCCCAAGATCGCCCGCGTCTCCTCCGCGGAGGCGACCACCGGGCTCGGCGCGTCCGCACCGCCCCGCAACGCCGACCCGGCCCTATCGATGGCCACCGGGGCGACTGCGGCCATAAGCGCCAGCACCACGCCGCTCACCGACAGCATTGCGACTCTCGACCAGCGCATACCACCACCTTCCCTGGACACAACGGGCCTGGGACTCAGCATGTCATGTCCACGCCGCGATACCACGGCGTGATGCCCCAGACTGCATCGCCGGCCTACCGGCTCGGCGCGTCACAATCGCCAAGGCAACGCGTTCCACACCCACAGCGCCACGGCCGCCAGAACGAACGCCACCGCCGCCAGCGTATGTCGCAGCTTGCGCCAACGCCCGAAGTCCGGCGCCCGCCCAGCCGGCCACAGCAGCACCACGCTGATCAAGGTCAGCAGCAGCGGCAGCAACGCCGCCCATAGCGCGGCGCGCAGCAAAGGCGTGGGATAGGTATAGACCGCGTCGTTGCCGGCGGACGCGATCTGGGCGAAGGCGACGCCGAACATCACGGCGAACAGCAGCCAGGCGGCGGCGGTCCACACCAGCAGGCGCGCGCTGCGGTGGGCGGCTTGCGCGCGCAGGCTGTCGCCGCGGGCGCGGCCGCGGCGCAGCCAGGCGCCGGTCAGAACTCCCAGCGCGGTGAGCACGGCGAGGGCGAGCAGGACGTAGAAGGCATTGGCGCTGTCCAACGCGCCGGCGCGGTCGTAGACGTCGTGGCCGTAAGGAGAGACGAAGCCGGTCAACGCACCGTCGCGCCGCAGGAAGGCCAGGCGGCCCGGGCCTTCCACGGCGCGGAACACGTCGGGCTTTTCCAGCACCCAGCGCGTGGTCTCGCCGCCGGCGGTCAGGCTGAGGTAGCCGTCGTCGGTGACCGCCACTTGCGCGTTGCTGGCGGTGAGCAGTTTTTCGAAGTCGCGGTAGTTGCGGCGCTCGCCCAGGTATTGGCCGGCGTAGGGCTGCAGCGCCTGTGCGCTGTCCTTGGCCGGCCGCGGCAGCGGCGCGGGGCGCGCGCGTTCGAAGTAGCGCTGCAGCAGCAAACCCGGCAGTTCCGCGGCCAGGCGCGCGCCGGTGTCGGTGTTGGTGGACACGAACACGCCGAAGCCCAGCTCGGGCACCGCGACCAGGTTGGAATGGAAGTACAAGGTGGCGCCGCCGTGCTCCAGGCTGCGCACCTGGCCGTAGTCGCGGCGGAAGAAGCCGTAGGCCAGGCCGGTGGCGTCGGGCGCGGTGCGGAACAGCGGCGCGGCCTCGAGCCGGGCGAAGGCGGCGGCCGGCACGATGCGGCGGCCGTCGAGTTCGCCGCGCCCCAGCAGCATGCGCAGGTAGCGCGCCATGTCCGCCGCGTCGCTGGACACCGAACCGGCGGGCCCGACTTGGGCGATGTATTCGAAGTCCTGGCGCGCATAGCCGCCCTGGCTGCGCTGGTGCCCGTCCGACCACAAGCCCTTGAATGAGGCGCCGACGTTGCGCGGGTCCTGCGCGCCCAGCGGTTCGCGGAAGGTGGTGCGCCGCATGCCCATGGGCGCGAACAGGTCGCGCTCGATCAGCGCAACGAAGGGCACGCCGGCCACGCGCTCCAATACCGCGCCCAGCAGCACCACGCTGTAGTTGGAATAGACCGCGTGGGTGCCGGGCGCGCGCACGCGCTGCGGGCGGTGCCGGACCAGGTAGTCGCGCACGCTGAGCGCGGCCTTGGGATCGCGCGCGAACAGGTGGCCGAAGGCGGAGTCCTCGTAGCCGGCGGTGTGGGTGAGCAGGTGGCGCAGCAACACCGGCGGGTAGCCGTCGTCGGGCAGCTTGAGCTCGGCCGGCAGATAGTCGTTGACCGGCGCATCGAGCTGGAGGCGGCCGGCGTCGATGAGCTTGAGCGCTTCCAGGTAGGTGAACGTCTTGGACACCGAACCGATGCGGAACAAGGTGGCGTCGGGCGCGACCGCACGCGGTGGCGACTGCCGGGCCAGGCCGTAGCCCTTGAGCAGCAGCGGCCCCTGCGCGTCGACCACGGCCACGGTGACGCCGGCGATGCCGTAGCGGCGGCGGTAGGCATCGACCACGCCATCGACATAGGCGCTCACGTCTTGCGGGTCCAGGCGGGCGTCGGATCCCGTGGGCGCGGCCTGCGCCGGTGGCCGCGGTTGCGCCTGGGCGCCGCCACACAGGGCCAGGGCGGCGGACAGCAGCACGCACCAAAGGCGGCGAGAAGACGACGGCATGCGCGGCTCCGAAGGCCGGCCGGGGCGGCCGATTTTCCATATTGGAAAAGCCGGTGGCGGGCCGCAAGTGCCCGCGACGGCTCAGCGCGGGCGTTCGCAGCCCGCGAACAGGTCCAGCTTGGGGTCGTAGACCGCCGTGCGCACCTGCATCAGCCCCAGCACCGAATGGAACAGGTGGTCCTGGCTGGCCGGCAGCTGGGCGCGGCGGCGCAGGCAGACGCCGTCGATGCCGCGGCTGGCGGTGAAGCCCGGCGACAGCCACATCGTCATCGGCACGCGGGTCTGGGTCTTGGGCGCGATCGCGTAGGGCACGCCGTGCAGGAACAGGCCGTTCTCGCCCAGCGACTCGCCGTGGTCGGACAGGTAGATCATCGCGGTGTCGCGCCCGCTGCGCTCGGCCAGGGTGCGGATGGTCGCGGCCAGGAAGGCGTCGGTGTGCAGGATCGCGTTGTCGTAGGCGTTGACGATTTCGCCCAGGCTGCACTGGCCCAGGTCGTCGCTCTTGCAGGCGGGCCGGTAGCGTTCGAACTGCGGCGGATAGCGCTTGTAGTAGCTGGGCCCGTGGTTGCCCAGTTGGTGCAGCACCAGGACCATGTCGCCGGGGCGACGCGCCAGTTCGGCGTCCAGACCTTGTAGCAGCACTTCGTCGCTGCAGCCGTTCGCGTCGCAGTAGCGCGGATCGTCGCCGTGCTCGAAGGACTCGAACGCCAGGCCGTCGCAGACGCCCTTGCAGCCGGTCTGGTTGTCGCGCCATAGGGTCGGAATGCCGGCGTGCTCGAGCACGTGCAGCAGCGATTGCGAGCCCTTGATGCGGGCGCGGTCGTAGTCGTGGCGGCCCCAGGGCGAGAACATGCACGGCACCGAGACTTCGGTGCTGGTACCGCAGGACTGCACCTCGCGGAAGTTGATCGGGCCGATCCTGGCCAGTTCCGGCGTGGTCTGGCGCGCATAGCCATTGAGGCCCCAGTTCTGCGCGCGCACGGTTTCGCCGACCACGATCACCAGCAGCCGCGGCTTGGCGCCCAGCGGCCGGCCGATCACGCGCGCATCCTCGCCCAGCGGCACGCGCGGGCGGTTCTTGTCGGCACGCGCTTCCACCGCCACCCGCGCCAGCGACATCAGGTAGTTGCCCGGGGTGATCAGGTGGCGCAGTTCGCGATGGTTGCGCATCAGCGAGGACAGGTTCTGAAACGACAGCAGCGCGGCGCCGCCGGCCACCGCCAGCGCTGCCGCCAGCACCGCGGTGCGCACCAACACCGCCCGCGGCCACGGCCGCCGCGTCAGCCGCACGCGCCAGACCAACAGCGAGGGCAGCACACCGTAGAGGAACAACGAAGGCAGCAAACGCCAGGACATCAGCTCGCCCGACTCCTTGCCGTCGGTATGCAGCACGTTGCGAATCATGTCGGTGTCCAGGTACACCGAGTATTCGCTCATGAAACGCAACGCCACCGCGGTGACCAGCAGCAGCACGATCAGCACCGGCTTGGCGATCGGGCGGTACAGCAGCAGCCCCAACAGCAGCACGCTCAAGGCCGCGACCATCACGAACAGGCTCAGGCCGGTCAGCCAGCCGCTCAAGCCGTGCAACGCGCCGGTGGCGGCGACCGCGGCGAACAGCGGGCCGTTGCAGAACACGGTGAAGTAGAGCGCGGCGATCAGCGCCAGGCGCTCCACGCTCATCTCCGGCGCCAGGCGCAGGCCGCTCTTGCGTTCGCCCGCCTCGGCGCGGGTGCCGACGACCGCGCTCATGCGCGCGGCGCCAGCGGCAGGTGGCGCCGGAACAGCAGGTACACGCCCAGCACCGTCATCCAGCACAGCGCCGCGGTCCACACGTCGTGCGAGAGGAAGTGCGCGCCGCGCAGCTGCTGCGAGAAGCCGAACAGCAGACCGGCGCCGACGCCCACGGCCAATCCCCAGTAGCGCAGGCGCGGCCGCAGCGTCAGGGCGAAGAAGTACAGCGACATCCAGGCATAGCCGCCGCTGGCATGGCCGGCGGGGAAGCACACGCCGCGCGACAGGCCCACCGGGCGCAGCGCCAGCAGGCCCACGTAAGGGCGATCGCCGCCGTAGCGCAGCAGGTCCCAGGGGCAGTCCATGTTCGACCACGACTTCAGCCAGGCCACCGCCGCCGTCGCCAGCAGGGTCGCCAGCGCCAGGTAGGCCAGCGGCCAGCGCAACCGCGCCAGGGCCGGCCGCCGCCAGGCGACCAGCCAGGCCAGGGCCACGGCCAGCCAGGCGGCGGTGCTGAGGTCGCGCCCGCCCAGGTGGATCAAGGTCTGGGTGAGGTAGGCGTTGCGCAGCGCCCAGTGCCCGCCCTGCCAGGCGTACAGGCGGTCGGCCCACCAGGCGTCGCCCTGCAACAAGGCCAGCAGCGCCAGCACGGTGGCGAAGCCGACCAGGGGCAGCCAGAGGTGATGCAGGTGGAAGCGGTCGGTGCTCGCGGCCGGCCAGGTCGCCGCCGCGATCCCGTCCAGACGGCTGGACGCCGGCGGCCAGGGCGCGCCGCCCTTGATGTTGTGCTTGCTGACCGCGGGGGACTTCATCGATACGGCTGCCGACTGAGAGGAGGCGGCGGCGATCATCGGCAGCGACTTGTCGGAGAGCGGTAGGAGCGGTATTCGCGTCGCGTTAAAGCCGCGGCGGCCGCTAAACGCGCGCTAAACCGGCACCGGCGGCATGCGACCATGCCGGTGCCGGCTCCGACGCCGCTCCGACGCGGGCGTGCCGATACTGGCCGATCGGTCGCGATGGCGCGCCCGCAGCGATGGAGTGTCCCTAGCGATGCGCGTGTTGGTGGTGGAAGACAACCGCAACCTGGTCGCCAACCTGTTCGAGTACTTCGAGGCGCGCGGCTATACGCTGGACGCGGCGCCCGACGGCGCCACCGGCCTGCACCTGGCGGTGACCCAGGCCTACGACGTCATCGTGCTGGACTGGATGCTGCCGCGCCTGGACGGTCACGGCGTGCTGCGCGGGCTGCGCGACGCCGGCAACGAGGTGCCGGTGCTGATGCTGACCGCACGCGACGAACTGCCCGACAAGATCGCCGGCTTCCGCGCCGGCGCCGACGACTACCTGACCAAGCCCTTCGCCCTGCCCGAACTGGAAGTGCGGCTGGAAGCGCTGGTCGCGCGCGCGCAAGGCCGCGGCCGCGGCCGCATGCTGCAAGTGGCCGACCTGCGCTACGACCTGGCCACGCTGGAAGTCAGCCGCGGCGGCCGCGCCCTGCATCTGTACCCGGCCTGCCGCAAGCTGCTGGAAGTGCTGATGCAGTCCAGCCCCGCGGCGGTCACGCGCGAGCGCCTGGAGCACGCGCTATGGGGCGACAGCCCGCCCGACGGCGATATGCTGCGCTCCCATATCTACGAACTGCGCCGCAGCGTGGACGGGCCCTACCCCAGCAAGCTGATCCAGACGGTGCCGCGCGTGGGTTACCGGTTGGCCCAGTTGGAAGGCGTGCATGGCAGCTAACGGGCACGCATGCAGGTATCGACTCCCTACGCTCGCGGCGCCCGTCATGCCCGTCAACGCGGGAATCCAGAGGGTGGCGTACCACCCCATGGACCGATTCGACAGGCGACCGAACATGGATTCCCGCCTTCGCGGGAACGACGAGCAACAGCGGACGCAGCCATGCCGGGAGACCCGCGCTTGACCCGCGAACGCGCCAAGAGCAGCCTGCGCCGGCGCATCCTGCTGGGCTTGCTGGGCTTCACCGCGCTGCTGTCGGTGGCGGTGGTCGCGCAGGGCTTCATCGTCAACGAGCACGTCGAAAACCTGGTCTGGCAGACCTTGCTGGAGTCGGAACTGGACCATTTCGACGAGCGCAGCCGCATCGACCCGCACTACCACTGGACCGACACCCAGAGCATCAAGCTGTACGACAGCCGAAGCGGCCCCGCGCCGCCGCCGTCGTTGCGCCGGCTGAGCCCGGGCGTGCACGACGACATGCTGGTGGACGGCGTGGAGCACGTGGTGCTGGTGCGCGACAGCGGCGGCCGTAGGCTGACCCTGTCGCTGGACATCAGCGAACTGGAAACGCGCGAGTTCGACATGGCCCTGACCATCGCCGGCTCCGCTATCACCACCTTGTTGCTGCTGGCGCTGCTGATCGGCCTGGGCGTGAACCGGCTGATGCGGCCGCTGAGCACCCTGGCCGAACGCATCGGCGGCCTGCGTCCGGACCAGGCCGGCCAGCGCGTCGACGTGCCGCACGCGGCCAGTGCCGAGCTGGTGGTGATCGCCGACGCGCTCAACGACTACCTGCGCCGCCACGAGCGTTTCGTCGAGCGCGAACGCGCCTTCATCGACAGCGCCAGCCACGAGCTGCGCACGCCGATCTCGGTGATCGCCGGCGCCACCGAACTGGCGCTGGACCAGCCGGAACTGGCCGCGCCGGTGCGCCATCAGCTGCTGCGCATCCAGCGCACCTCGCAGGACGTGGAACGGCTGATCTCGCTGCTGCTGGTGCTGGCCAAGGATCCGGCGCGCCTGGCCGACGCGTCCGATGCCATCGCCCTGGATCAGTTGCTGCCGGAGATCGTCCACGACCACCGACCGCTCGCCGACGCCAAGGACCTGCGCCTGAGCCTGGCGCCGCTGCCGCCCTGCGAGGTGGTCGCGCCGCTGCCGATCGTGCAGGCGGCCATCGGCAACCTGCTGCGCAACGCGATCGAACACAGCGACCGCGGCGAGATCGTGGTGCGGCTGCAGGCGCCGGCTACGGTGATCATCGACGACCCCGGCCACGGCATGAGCCCGGAGGAGATCAGCGCGATCTACGCGCGCATCGCCCGCGGCGGCGGCGAACGCGACGGCGGCGGCATCGGCCTGGATCTGATCTCGCGCCTGTGCGAGCACCTGGGCTGGCGCCTGCGCTTCGATTCGGACCTGGGGCGAGGCACCCGCACCACCCTGGATCTGGGCGGGCGCGAGCGGCGCTGAAGCCGGCATGCCTGCGCCGCGGCCCGGCCGGCGTCGCGCGCAAACGATGACGGCCGGGAACCGGCCGCTTGCGCAAGGGAAATAGGGAGCGGGACGGGCAGTCACGCCCGTATCGGACGCGGGCCGCCCCCTGGCCCGCAGTGTCGCCTGATGGGCGCGCGGCTCCGCGGCCGTGGACCGACGAACGGCGGGGATCGACGTGATGTCCCCGCCGTGCGCCGTGCGGAGCACGGCACCGGCGCGTCAGAGCAGCATCAGCTCGGAACGCTCCTTGGTGGTGCCATCCACGAAGTACAGCTTCTTGCCCGAATCGACTCGGTCTTCGACTACCTGGTACAGCCGCAACGCCTGACGGATCGCGGCGGTCTTGCTTACACCCTTACGCACGCACAGGTCCTCCAGAAACTGCATCTCGGTCCCTGCGAGATTCAGCGTCATCCTGCGCCTGGATTCTTTCGACATTTCGCACCTCAATTGACAAGTTAAGCACTGACTGGAGCAACGACGCGGCCTTGGCTTGTTGTTGTTCCGCGTCCAATCGGCGGTGGTCCGCCTTGTAGTAGTAGGTCTGAATCGTGTTGCGTCCTGCGTGAAGCCACTGCCCATGCGGTGACCCGAGGGCCGTCGCCTACGGGCGCGGCGGTGTTGCGCACCGCCCCACCCTGCCCGGCCGCTGCCCTCTTCCGGGGCTCGGAACCGGTGTCTGCGCCGTGCGATGCAAAAACCACCGACGACGCCGATTACAACGTAATACGCTTAATAGCTCCCCACCAGATTCAAGAACCATCCGCGGTGGTCATAATCGAAATCGGTTAGATCATCGCTGAACTCGGTGAAGTTGTAGCCGACTCCAACCCGGAAGTGCTTTCCGACGTCGCGATCCAGGCCGACGAGCACGCCGCTGCGGTCGCCGCCGTCCTTCACGCCCAGCCAGCGGTACTCGGCCAGGCCGTGCCAGACCTCGTCCAGTTCGTAGCGGACCTGGACGGCGCCGAAGGTGGCCGAGGAGTCGGCCCACTCGCCCTGCAGGCGGCCGAACCGCACCTGGCCTTCGCGCCGTGCCAGCTTGCCGGCGAATTCCCAGTGGTGATTCGGGTTGTACACGCCCTCCAGCGACAGCACCTGGCTGCGCTGGTCGTAGGTGGCCACGTTGTTGCCGACCTGCTGCAGCGCGGAGACATCGTAGAGGTAGGTGTACTTGCCCAGCAGCGCCCAGCGGGTGCTGTTGTACGGACGCCAGGCGAAACCGACGTTGCCCTCGACGAACTTGGCGCCGGCCTGGACGTCGAGCCGGTCGCGGGTTTGCGAATAGTTGAAGCGGCCGGCGACGCGGAAGCTGTCGTCGAACTTGTGCAGGAAGCGGTTGGTGGTCACCCACTGTTCGCGGCGCTCGGCACCGGTGTCGCGGCGCCACTCCAGCTTGCTCTGCCACTGCGTATCCACCGAGCTGCGGCCACCGTTGAGGCTGACGGCACGGCGGTCGACCTGGCTCAGGCCCTGACCGCCGTTGTCGCGGTCCAGGCTGGCGTTTTGCAAGGTGAAGCCCAGGTTCCAGCCTTCGCCCGGATAGAAATCCATGCCGAAGGTGTGGGCCAGGCCGGACTCGTTGGGCTGCTTGAGGAACTGGCTTTCGTTGAACAGGTTGACCTGGTTCGACAGGCGCCAGCGCTGGCCCAGGGTCCAGCCGCCGTTGATGCGGTCGCCGAACAGCGGGTCGTAGTCGCTGCGGTCGGTGGAATAGGTGTAGGCGCCGTAGACGCTGTGGTCGGGGCTGATGCGGTACTCGGCATCGACCTTGGCCGCGTCGCCGCGGTCGCCGGTGGTGAGCTCCGCGCCGACACTGGACAGGTCGCCGAACAGGTACTTGGCACCCACGCTGTAGGCGTCGTTGTCGGCGTAGCGGCCGCCGTCGTCGTCCAGGGTGAACTGGGCGGTGCCGAACAGTTCCAGCTGGGTGCCCACGCGCTGCTTGTACTGCAGCGCGGCCAGGGTGCCGGCGGCGTCGCCGCTGGCGCGCTCTTCCTCCACCTGGCGCAGCTCCACGCCGAAGGTGGCCGCGTCGGTGATGCGCCACTCGCCGGTCAGTTGGGCCTGGGTCAGCGATTCGGCGCCGCGCTCGGCCACCGAGTAGCGGCCGTACAGCAACACCGACGGGCCCAGCTGGCCCTGGAATTCGACGCCGCGCTCCTCGATGTCCAGATTGCTGTCCAGGCGCGCGATCGAATAGCCCTTGCCCACGCGCCGCCACCAGGCGCCCACCGACCAGTCGTTGTCGGTCCAGCCCAGCTCCTTGAAGTTGGCACGCGCCTCGACCGACTTGGCCTCGCCTTCGCGCGCGCCCAGGCCGGAGTTGATCTGGGTGAAGCTCAGGCCGCCGTTGTCGGAATAGAAGATCGGCGCGCTGCTGGCCTCGGTCTGGGTGTGTTCCAGCTTGAGGTAGGTGCCGCGGCCGGCCTGCAGGGTCAGGTCGGCGCCCTTGAGGCCGTAGTCCTCGCCGGCGCGGTTCTCGTCGACGTAGGTCGCGCCCACCGCGACGTGCTCGCCGAACCAGTGCTTGCCGCGGAAGCCGGCGGTCAGCCCGTCGGCGTCGAAACCGGAGGGCAGGAACTCGTAGTCCACCAGCAGCACCTGGGCGTAGCCGTCCAGCGGGGTGTCGCGGGTCAGGCTGCGCACGTTCTCGCGGGTGATCTGCGCCAGCGGGCGGCTGAGCAGCAGCCGGCCCTGCAGTTCGTCGATCTCGTAGTCGGCGCCGCGCGCCAGTTCGACCCGGTTCTCGACCCGGCCGGTGGTGCGGTCGCGGATCTCCAGGGTGACCTTGTCCGAACCCGGCAGCACGTCGGTGTGCTTGAGGTAGTACAGGCTGCCGCCGGTGCCGAGGAATTCGCTGTGGCCGGGCGCGGTCTGCGCCTCGGAGCCGAAGGCGCGCAGTTCGGTGCCCGGCTCGCCCAGCGCGGTGCTGCGGCGGCTGCGCCAGGACAGCGCGCCGCCGTACAGCGAACGGTCGTACTGGGCGTATTCGGTGCCGGTGATGCCGGTGTTGAAGTTGCCCCACAGCGCCTGGTTCTTGTCCCAGTCCACGCGCAGGTACAGCCGGCCCTGGGTGTCGACGTCGCGGTAGGTGACCGAGTCGTCGCCATAGACCGGGTAGTACTGATCGGGATCCAGGCGGCGGAACACGTCCTGCGGGTCGGCGTCCCAGAAGCCGTCGAACAGCTCGCGCACTTCGCGCTCCTGCGTGTCCGCCTGCGCCGTGACCAGGTACTTGCCCTTGATCTTGCCCTTCAGATAGAACGCCAGGCGGCCTTCGAGCAGGAAGCCGTCGTCGAAGCGGTCGTCGGCGGCCAGCGGCTCGATCGAGCCGGACACGCTGGTCTTGGACGCGGTCAGGTCGGCCAGGGCCACGGCGAACATGTAGCGGCCGGTGACGTCGATATCCAGTTGCTGGTGCGAGCGCTGGTTGCCCTTGCCCACCTCGACGTCGAACTTGTGCCGTCCCACCGGCACCAGGTACTCGGCCACCATCTTGCGTTCCAGATCGATCGGGTGGCTCTGGCCGTTGATCTGCAGGGTGTAGCCGTCGGCGATGTTGCGGCCCTGGATGCGGATGCGCGAGCCGTAGATGGCGATGTTCTGCCGGCGCAGGCTGTTCTCGCCGAAGATGCCGTCGATCTGACTGCGCTGTTCGGCTTCCTCCACGGTGAAGGATTCGCCGGCGCGCTTTTCCACCGAATCGCGCAGCAGGCGCGCGCCACGCTCGGCTTCCTCGGGCTTCACCAGCTGCAGGCGGCGCGGGTAGGTTTCGTCGTAGGCGCCGTCGGCGCCGTGGGCGCGCACGAGGTAGATCAGCTCGTCGCCCGCGCGCAGCTCCAGCCCGGCCGGCAGCGCGCCGTCCCAGGTCGCCTCGGCCACCGCGCCCGCCGGCAGCTCGATGCTGGCGATGGGCGTGACCAGGTCGGCGTCGGTGGCGCGGTAGATCAGCACTTCGGCGCGCTGGATGAAGGCCGAATAATTGCTGTAGGCGTAGAAGCGCACCGGCTTGACCACGCGCTGTCCGTCGAAGGCCAGCAGCGAGGGCGCCGAGACGTTGAACATGGGTTGGCCGAGGTTGGGATCCTCGGTGGCCCAGACCACGCCGCCGCCGGGCAGTTGCAGCGACCACTTGCCGATGGCGATGGCCTGGCCCGGCTTCAGCGCGTCCTGCCACTGCGTGCGCGCCTCTTCCACCTCCACCGTCACGCGGCGGTCGGGCTGCAGGGTCTGCGAGGTGGAGGCGTCGGTGGTGCCCTGGGTCAGCGGGCGGCGCTCGCCGCGCGTGCGCAGTTCGAACAGCAGGCCGTCGTCGGCGCTGCAGCCGCTGTCGCTGCAATCCAGATCCGACGCGGGCGCGGGCGGCGCGGCGGTACCGTCGCGGCCGGTGGCGGGCGGCGCGGGCGCCGCCGTTTCCTGCGCGGAGGCTACCGCGGACAGACCGGCCAGGATGCCGATGAGGGTGTAGTCGAGCAGTTTCATCTTCATGGCATCCCCCTTACTTCTCGTTGCCGGCAGGGGCTGCCGGGTCGTTGCTGAGATCGACACGGAACTTGGCCCGCACTTCGGGGCTGATCTTTTCGGCGATGGCGTCGTAGACCGCCTTGGCGCGGCGCATGCCCAGGGCGACGTTGTAGTCGTCCGAGGCGCGCTTGTCGGTGTGGCCGGTGATGATCAGGCGGGTCGAGCGCATCTGCTCGATCGCCGCGGCCATTTTCTCGATCAGCGGGCGGTACTGCGGCTTGATCGTGCTGCGGTCGGTATCGAACAGCACCTCGCCCAGCAGCGGCCACTCGGAGAAGCCGACCACCATGGTCTCGGGAAAGTCGGCCTGGGTGCGCACACTGACCGTGAGCGCCTTCAACTGCTCGGTGCTCAGCATGCCTTCCAGCGCCTTGCGTACCGCCAGGGCGCGATCCATGGCCAGGGTGTCGTACTCGCCCTGGGCCACGATCACCACTTCGCCGCCGCCGTGCTCGCGCACCTGTTCGGCCATCTTCTCCACCGCGGGCAGGTACTGCGGCGTGACCACCGCGCTGCCCGGGGCGAAGAACACCTCGCCGATGCGCAACTCGATCTCTTCCTTGCCGGCCGGGATTTCGCCCGGCGGCAGCTTGACGCCGAAGTCGAAGCGCACCGGCAGGCCCGGGGTGATGCGGCGGACCAGCGGGTTGTCGGTGGTGAACACGCTGCCCGGCGGCAGGGTGGCCGGATCGAGCTTGACGATGAAGTTGCGGCCGCGCTCCCACGGGCCGCCCGGCACGCCTTCCAGGTGGTAGCGGCCGAACTGGTCGGTTTCGATCAGCACGCCTTCCACCGTGGCCAGGCGCACGCCCGGAATACCGCGCTCGTCCACACCGGCGTTGCTGACGATGTAGTCGACCTGGTAGCCGCCTTCGACCTGGGCGACGCGACGCTCGACCTTGGGATCGGCGCCGGTCAGGCCCTTGGCGGCATCGCCGCTGCGCTCGACGCGGCTGTTGCCGGCCTTGTCCATGCGCACCGTCAGGCCCTGGGCCGTGGTCATCGCGAAGTCGTCGGTGAACTCCAGTGCATTGAGCTTCTGGCTGATCACCACCGTATGCGCGGCGACCGGATCGGCGTCGGACTGACGCGCGGCGATCTTGCCCAGATCGATGCCGTGCAGCATCGGCGAGCTCGCATCGGCTTCCGGCGCCGGGCCGGTGCCGCGATCGACCGTGGTCGAATTCGCGATGTAGGCGCCCGGAGCGAAGCCGCCCTGCACGCGGATGCCGCTGAGCTCGGCCGGATCCTGCCAGCCGTCCCGGTCGCGGTCGTCGAACACCGTACCGATGATCAGCGACTCGTCCAGCAGCGGATCGGCGACCAACTGCACTTCGGCCGTGGCCACGTTCGAGCGCACGCCGCCGTCTTCCGCGTAGGCGCGGTTGACGTGGACGCCCGGACGCACGCCCGCACCGACGCGCAGCAGGTAGACCAGGGTGGCGCGCCCGCCGGCCGGGATGTCGATCTGATCGACGCGGACCGGGAAGGTGCCCACCAGGCGGCCGAGCTTGTCGGTGTCGGCGACCTGCAGGCTGCCGTCGACGTAGCTGAAGCCGGCCGGCGGGGTGTCGATCACGGTGACGTCGGTCGCCGCCGTCTGGCCGAGGTTCTCGACGGTGACGGTGTAGCGCACCAGGTCGCCGATGTTCACGTCGCGCGGATTGGCCTGCTTGCTCACCCGCAGCACGGTGGCCTCCGGCTCCACGGCCACCACAGCGGTGCTGGTCGCGGTGACGGTGATCGTCTGCGTGGTGGTGCCATAGGTCGCGCTGGCGAGGACCACGTTGTCCAGGGTGCCGCCGGCGTTGGCTTCGGCCTCGGTGATGGTGTGGGTGTAGCTGTTGCAGGTGGCCATGGCCCCCGGCGCCAGCGTGGTCGGCGCACACGTCAACGTGGTCGGCGTGCCGTTCTCGAAGGTATCGACCGTGCGCAGGCCGGTCAGGGTCACGTCGCCGGTGTTGATGACCGTGACCGCATAGGTGATCACGTCGCCGGCGTTGCCCTTGCCCGGGGTGCCGAGATCGGTGGTCAGCGTGGCGGTCTTGGTCGCGGCGATGGCCGGACGGCCGGTCACGTTGACGGTCACCGTCGGGCTGCACTCCGGCGCGGTCGAGCCGGCCGGGCACGCGCCCGGCGTGGCCGTGGTGACGACCGCGGCGTTGACGACATTGCCAGCCTCGGCATCGGCCCGGGTGACGCGGTAGGTACCGGTCAGCACGCAGGTCGCGGCCGGGGCCACGCTGGCGCAGGTGACGCTGCTGGGGACGATCTTGTTGTCGGTCACCACCACGTCGGTGAGGCTGACGTTGCCGGTGTTGGTCACGGTGATGGTGTAGGTCAGCGTGTCGCCCACGCTGACCGCGCCGTTGCCGTCCTCGTCGGCGTTGCCGGTCATGGCCTTGACCGAGCTCAGCTTCGGCTCCTGCTTCACCGGCACGGTCACGGTCGGGTTGCACTCCACCGCGGTCGAGACGGCCGGGCAGGCACCCGGCGTGGCGGTGGTCACCACCGCGGCGTTGACCACGTTGCCGGCGTTGGTGTCGGCCTGGGTGACACGGTAGGTACCGGTGAGCACGCAGGTCGCCGACGGTGCCAGCGTGGTGCAGGTGACGCTGTTCGGGCTGATCTTGTTGTCGGTCACCACCACGTCGGTGAGGCTGACGTTGCCGGTGTTGGTCACGGTGATGGTGTAGGTCAGCGTGTCGCCCACGCTCACCGCGCCGTCGCCGTCTTCGTCGGCATTGCCGGTCATGGCCTTGGTCGAGGTCAGCGCCGGAGCGGCGTTCACCGTGACCGTCGCGGACGACGGCGGGCTGGTGGCCGGGTTGTTGCCCGGATCCGTGCCGCTGGCGGTGGCCGTATTAGTGATCGAGCCGGCATCGATGTCGGCCTGGGTCACGGTGTAGCTCGCCGTGCAGGTCGTGCTCTCGCCCGGGGCCAAGGTCGTCACCGGGCAGGTGACGACCGGGGCCGTGCCCGTGCCACTGAACGCGGTTTCGTTGATGACCAAGTTGTTGATGGTGACGTTGCCGCTGTTGGTCACCGCGAACGAGTAGGCGACGGTGTCGCCCACCGCGGACACGGTGGTCGGCGTGGCGGTCTTGGTCAGCGTCAGCGCGGGAGCCGGGTTGACGGTCACGGTCGCGGTGGACGGCGGGCTGGTCGTAGCCCCACCGCTCGGATCGGTACCGGACGCGGTCGCGGTGTTGGTGACCGTACCAGCATCGACGTCGGCCTGAGTGACCGTGTAGCTGGCCGTGCAGGTGGTGCTCGCACCCGGGGTCAGCGTGGTGACCGGACAGGTGATGACCGGGGCCGTGCCCGTGCCACTGAACGCGGTTTCGTTGATGACCAGGTTGCTGATGGTCACGTTGCCGCTGTTGGTCACCGCGAACGAGTAGGCGACGGTGTCGCCCACCGCAGACACGGTGGTCGGCGTGGCGGTCTTGGTCAGCGTCAGCGCGGGGGCCGGATTCACCGTCACGGTGGCGGACGACGGCGGGCTGGTGGCCGGGTTGTTGCCCGGATCCGTGCCGCTGGCGGTGGCCGTGTTGGTGACCGAACCTGCATCGATGTCGGCCTGGGTCACGGTGTAGCTGGCCGTGCAGGTGGTGCTCGCACCCGGCGCCAGCGTGGCCACCGGACAGGTGACGACCGGCGCGGTGCCCGTGCCACTAAAGGCGGTTTCGTTGATCACCAGGTTGGCGATCGTGACGTTACCGCTATTGGTCACCGCGAACGAGTAAGCGACAGTGTCGCCCACCGCAGACACGGTGGTCGGCGTGGCGGTCTTGGTCAGCGTCAACACAGGGTTGGCGTTCACCGTCACCGTCGCGGACGACGGCGGACTGGTGGTGGTGCCACCGCTCGGGTCGGTGCCCGACGCCGTAGCGGTGTTGGTCACCGAGCCCGCATCGATGTCGGCCTGGGTGACGGTGTAGCTGGCCGTGCAGGTCGTGCTCGCACCCGGAGCCAGGGTGGTCACCGGGCAGGTGACGACCGGCGCGGTGCCCGTGCCACTGAACGCGGTTTCGTTGATCGCCAAGTTGTTGATGGTGACGTTGCCGCTGTTGGTCACCGCGAACGAGTAGGCGACGGTGTCGCCCACCGCGGACACGGTGGTCGGCGTGGCGATCTTGGTCAGCGTCAGCGCCGGAGCCGGGTTGACGGTCACGGTCGCGGTGGACGACGGGCTGGTCGTAGCCCCACCGCTCGGATCGGTACCGGACGCGGTCGCGGTGTTGGTGACCGTACCAGCATCGACGTCGGCCTGAGTGACCGTGTAGCTGGCCGTGCAGGTGGTGCTCGCGCCCGGAGCCAGCGTGGTGACCGGACAGGTGATGACCGGAGCCGTACCCGTGCCGCTGAAGGCGGTCTCGTTGATCACCAGGTTGCTGATGGTCACGTTGCCGCTGTTGGTCACTGCGAACGAGTAGGACACGGTGTCACCCGCCGCGGACACGGTCGTCGGCGTGGCGGTCTTGGTCAGCGTCAGCGCCGGGGCCGGGTTGACGGCCACGGTCGCGCTGGACGGCGGGCTGGTGGCCGGGTTACTGCCCGGATCCATGCCACTGGCGGTGGCCGTATTGGTGATCGAGCCGGTGTCGATGTCGGCCTGCGTCACGGTGTAGCTACCGGTGCAGGTGGTGCTCGCACCCGGGGCCAAGGTCGTCACCGGGCAGGAGATGACCGGCGCCGTGCCCGTGCCGCTGAACGCGGTTTCGTTGATCACCAGGTTGCTGATGGTCACATTGCCGCTGTTGGTGACTGCGAACGAATAGGCGACGGTGTCGCCCACCGCGGACACGGTGGTCGGCGACGCGGTCTTCGTTAGCGTCAACGCGGGTGTGGACGCGATCGGCGTGGTGGTCGTATCCGGCGGACTGGTGGTGGTGCCACCGGTCGGATCGGTGCCGCTGGCCGTCGCGCTGTTGTTCGACGTGCCGGCGTCGACTTCCGCCTGGGTGATGGTGTGGGTGCCGGTGCAGGTGGTGCTCGCGCCCGGCGCCAGCGTGGTCACCGGACACACGGCCGCCGCATCCAGCTGCGCGTCATTCACCGCAATACCGGTGATCGTCACATTGCCGGTGTTGGTCACCAAGAAGGTGTAGGCGATGGTGCTGCCCGCGGTGTTACCCGAGGGGGTGCCAGCGGTCTTGTCGATGGTCAGCGCCGGCGCCGGAGCTGCCGTCACGGTCGCACTCGACGGCGGGCTGGTGGTGGCGCCACCGGTCGGGTCCGTACCGGATGCAGTCGCCGTGTTGGTCACGGATCCAGCGTCGATGTCGGCCTGCGTCACGGTGTAGCTACCGGTGCAGGTGGTGCTCGCACCCGGGGCCAAGGTCGTCACCGGGCAGGTGATGACCGGCGCCGTGCCCGTGCCGCTGAACGCGGTTTCGTTGATCACCAGGTTGCTGATGGTGACGTTGCCGCTGTTGGTCACCGCGAACGAGTAGGACACGGTCTCGCCCACCGCCGACACGGTGGTCGGCGACGCAGTCTTCGTTAGCGTCAACGCGGGTGTGGACGCGATCGGCGTGGTGGTCGTATCCGGCGGACTCGTGGTCGTGCCACCGGCGGGATCGGTGCCGCTGGCCGTCGCGCTGTTGTTCGACGTGCCGGCGTCGACTTCCGCCTGGGTGATGGTGTGGGTGCCGGTGCAGGTGGTCGTCGCACCCGGCGCCAGCGTGGTCACCGGACAGGTCGCGGCCGCATCCAGCTGCGCATCGTTCACGGCGATGCCGGTGATCGTCACGTTGCCGGTGTTGGTCACCAGGAAGGTATAAGCAATCGTGCTGCCCGCCGTGCTGCCCGAGGGCGTACCGGCCGTCTTATCGATGGTCAGCGCCGGCGCCGGAGCGATCGGCGTGGTCGTGGTGTCCGGCGGGCTGGTGGTGGTGCCGCCGCCCGGCGGCGTGCCGGTCACGGTGGCGCTGTTGTTCACAACACCGGCGTCGACTTCCGCCTGGGTGATGGTGTGCGTACCGGTGCAGGTGGTGCTCGCACCCGGAGCCAAGGTCGTGACCGGGCAGACGGCCGCCGCATCCAGCTGCGCGTCGTTCACGGCGATGCCGGTGATCGTCACGTTGCCGGTGTTGGTCACCAGGAAGGTGTAGGCGATGGTGCTGCCCGCGCTGTTGCCCGAGGGCGTACCGGCGGTCTTGTCGATGGTCAGGGCGGGCGCCGAGGCGATCGGCGTGGTCGTGGTATCCGGCGGACTGGTGGTCGTGCCGCCAGACGGATCGGTGCCGCTGGCCGTCGCGCTGTTGTTCGACGTGCCGGCGTCTACTTCCGCCTGGGTGATGGTGTGGGTGCCGGTGCAGGTGGTGCTCACGCCCGGCGCCAGCGTGGTCACCGGGCACACGGCCGCCGCATCCAGCTGCGCGTCGTTCACGGCGATGCCGGTAATCGTCACGTTGCCGGTGTTGGTCACCAGGAAGGTGTAGGCGATGGTGCTGCCCGCGGTGTTGCCCGACGGGGTGCCGGCGGTCTTGTCGACCGTCATCGCCGGCGCCGGAGCGATCGGCGTCGTCGTGGTGTCCGGCGGGCTGGTGGTCGTGCCGCCGCCCGGCGGCGTGCCGGTCACGGTGGCGCTGTTGTTCGACGTGCCGGCGTCCACCTCCGCCTGGGTGATGGTATGCGTGCCGGTGCAGGTGGTGCTCGCGCCCGGCGCCAAGGTCGTGACCGGGCACACGGCCGGCGCGTCCAGCTGCGCGTCGTTCACGGCGATGCCGGTGATCGTCACGTTGCCGGTGTTGGTCACCAGGAAGGTGTAAGCAATCGTGCTGCCCGCGGTGTTGCCCGACGGGGTGCCGGCGGTCTTGTCGACGGTCAGCGCAGGCGCCGGAGCGATCGGCGTCGTCGTGGTGTCCGGCGGGCTGGTGGTGGTGCCGCCGCCCGGCGGCGTGCCGGTCACGGTCGCGCTGTTGTTCACCGTACCGGCGTCCACTTCCGCTTGGGTGATGGTGTGCGTACCGGTGCAGGTGGTCGTCGCACCCGGGGCCAGCGTGGTCACCGGGCAGGTCGCGGCCGCATCCAGCTGCGCGTCGTCCACGGCGATGCCGGTGATGGTCGCATTGCCGGTGTTGGTGACCAGGAAGCTGTAGGCGATGGTGCTGCCTGCGGTGTTGCCCGAGGGCGTACCGGCGTTCTTGTCGATGGTCAGCGCCGGGTTTACGTCGATCAGCGTGGCGGTGGTGTCCGGCGGACTGGTGGCAGTACCGCCGTTGGGATCGGTACCGCTGGCCGTCGCGCTGTTGTTCGACACGCCGGCGTCCACTTCCGCCTGGGTGATGGTGTGGGTGCCGGTGCAGGTGGTGCTCGCACCCGGGGCCAACGTCGTGACCGGGCAGACGGCCGCCGCATCCAGCTGCGCGTCGTTCACGGCGATGCCGGTGATCGTCACGTTGCCGGTGTTGGTCACCAGGAAGGTGTAGGCGATGGTGCTGCCGGCAGTGTTACCCGACGG